>JBARWW010000387.1:0-7722 GCA_049647005.1 Acidaminobacteraceae bacterium
AAACAGGTACTTTTAAATATACTTATAAATGCAATTCAAGCATCAAATAAAGGTGATGAAATACTTGTGAAAACAACGAGAAATAACCATAATTATAGTTTTATAATAGAAGTTATAGATTCAGGTGATGGAATTGAGGCAGAAATTATAGATAAGATATTTACGCCATTTTATACAACTAGAGAAAAAGGTTCAGGTCTTGGACTTTCTGTATCAACCCGTATAATAGAAAATCATAAGGGTATAATAGAGATAGAAAACAATGCTAGTTTGGGAGCAACTGTTACCATTAAACTTCCACTAGAGGAGGAGCTATAATGGAAAAATTAAATGTACTTATTGCAGATGATGAAGATAATATAGCTCAGTTACTTGAGAGAATACTAAGTAGTAAAGGATATAATATATTTGTTGCAAATAATGGTGAAGAGGCATTTGAGATTGTAAAAACAAATCATATAGATATAGTTTTATCAGATATTCGCATGCCAAAGCTTGATGGAATTTCTTTGCTAAAAAAAATTAAAGATTTTGATTCATTTATAGAAGTACTTATAATGACTGCATTTGCAGATGTTGAAACTGCTATAGATGCTATAAAAATGGGTGCTCGTGATTATATAAGAAAGCCTTTTGATCTTGAAGAAGTAGTTGAAGCCGTTGATAAGGCAGCTATGATAGTTGGTCACAATATAGATAATGATATGCATGAATATCAAAGTGACGAGATTTTAGTTGCTAAGAGTCCTCAAATGCAAAAGTTAAAGAAACTTATAGGGAAAATTGCGGCTAGTATGGCTACTGTAAATATATATGGAGAAACTGGTGTTGGAAAAGAGCTAGTTGCAAAGTCAATACACGAACATAGTGATAGAAAGGATAAAGCTTTTATAAAGGTTAATTGTTCTGCATTTCCAGAAACACTTCTTGAAAGTGAGCTGTTTGGATATGAGAAGGGAGCATTTACAGGAGCGTTTTCAAAAAAGCTTGGAAGATTTGAGCTTGCAGATGGTGGAACTATATTTTTAGATGAAATTGGAGATATATCCCCACTCATTCAACTCAAACTCCTTAGAGTTATACAGCAAAAGGAATTTGAGCGTCTTGGTGGAACAAAAACATTGCCACTCGATATTAGGGTTATAACTGCAACTAACAAGAATCTAAAAGACTTAGTTAAAAGCGGTCTTTTCAGAGAAGATCTTTACTATAGACTAAATGTAATACCAGTAGACGTATCACCACTTAGAGATAGAAAAGAAGATATAGAAAGTTTACTAAATACTTTTATAAGTGCAACTAGTAAAGTAAATAGAAAAGAAGCAAAAAAAATATCAAAGGATGCACTTTCAGCATTAATTACTTATAACTGGCCAGGCAATGTACGTGAGCTTGAAAACATAGTTGAGAGAGTGATGGTTATAAGTGATAAGGATACAATAGGTATAGATGATCTTCCAGAGTATATAAGAACAAGTTCAAGTGAAGAAAGTTCACCAATTCAGGCCTTAAAGACACTAAAGGATGAAGTTGAAGAGCAAGTTATACGCGAGGCAATAGATGAATGTTCTGGCAATATGACTAGGGCTGCAGAGAAACTTGGTATTTCTCGGAGGTCACTTTATAGAAAAGTTAGAAAGTATGAAATAGAAACATAATTTCGAAGAAATTATACGGAGTCAAGCGTAGGGTAAACCTTAATTCTAGAAAGTAAATTTTTCATCATACTTGTAAGATGAAAAATTTACGCTTACATGAACAAAATTTGATAAAAGTGTGCCATAAAAAACTCGTTAAAGTGTGCCAAAATTGACACGCTGTGCCATAAACGGCGCATAAATTGTTGGGCAAATGAAGTTACCTAGCTAAATTGGTTGTAAAATAGACCCTTTATGCACTTGGCATGATTTTTGCTCTATATAACAGTAGAATTAATACTTGTGACATTTGCTAGGGGTAAACTTCAAATGTTAATATTGTTATGTAAGAAGGGGAATTAAGATGGGTTTTGATACTGGAAGTACCGCGTTTATGCTTGTAGCTACGAGTTTGGTTATGCTTATGACGCCAGGCTTAGCATTTTTCTATGGCGGTTTAGTAGGGCGAAAAAGTGTTATTACAATCATGATGCAAAGTTTTGTTTCACTTGGTATTACAACTATACTTTGGTATGTTGTAGGATATTCACTAACTTTTAGTGGTGATGTAGGTGGTATTATCGGAAATTTAGATATGATGTTTTTAAAAGGTGTGACTATTGACTCGGTTTTATCTGAGACGAACAATATACCATTACTTATATTTATTGCTTATCAGATGATGTTTGCGGTTATAACTCCAGCGTTAATAACGGGAGCATTTGCTGATAGAGTTACATTTAAAGCATATATTATATTCCTAATTGCATGGCTTATGCTTGTGTATTTCCCATTTGCACATATGATTTGGGGT
The DNA here is from genome assembly GCA_049647005.1 of Acidaminobacteraceae bacterium. Taxonomy (GTDB): domain Bacteria; phylum Bacillota; class Clostridia; order Peptostreptococcales; family Acidaminobacteraceae; genus JBARWW01. The sequence goes on from JBARWW010000387.1 coordinate 2,452, forward strand.
GGTGGAATACTATCGCAGTGGGGTGTTCTTGACTTCGCAGGTGGAATTGTAGTTCATGCAACAGCTGGTATGGCTGCACTTGCATCAGTGTTCTTTGTTGGAAAGCGACATAATGCTACAACTGAGCCACACAATATACCGCTTATAGCAATGGGAACAGCACTACTTTGGTTTGGATGGTATGGATTTAATGCAGGTAGTGAACTTCGTGTTGATAACATTACTGCACTTGCATTTTTAAATACAGATATAGCAGCTTCATTTGGAGCTATTGTTTGGTTAGTTATAGAATGGATTGACACTGGAAAGCCTAAATTCATTGGTCTTTTAACTGGTGCTGTAGGTGGACTTGCTACAATTACTCCAGCTGCAGGTTTTGTTAGTACCAATACAGCAGCGCTTATTGGTATTTTATCAGGGGTTATTTGCTACTCAGCAGTAAGCATGAAAAATAGGCTTGGTTGGGATGATGCGCTTGATGTTTGGGGAGTACACGGTGTTGGTGGAACTCTAGGAGTTGTATTTCTTGCACTATTTGGGAGCACTGCAATTAATGCTGCAGGAGCTGATGGATTATTTTATGGTGGAACTCGCTTCTTCTTAGTTGAAATAGGTGCTGTAATATTTGCGTCTGCTTATGCATTTGTTATATCATACCTACTGCTTAAAGTAATTGATCGTTTTACACCTGTACGTGTTAGTGCTGAAGTTCAGACATTCGGAATTGACTCTGAGTTACATGGTGAGGAAGCTTACTTCGCAGAGTACTAATAAATTAGAAATACGGCACCTAAAGTCTTTGAAATGAAGACTTTGGGTGCTTTTTTATTTAAATATATGAATACATATTTTTTTGATTAATAAAAATATTGAGTATGCTCATTAACTTCTCAAATTTTCTTGTATATATAGATTATCAATAAAATACTACTTAAAAAAGAGACTAGCTATAAAAAATATGTAGTCTCTTTAACATGTGTAATTCATTTTATCTATTTATCATCTTCAGAATCTATTTCTATTTCCCTCTTCATTTTCTCGCGATTAGCGACGTTGATATACTCTTCAAATCTGATATTCATATCAATTTCAAATTCTATTTCCTTAAGTAAATCCTCATCTTTTGGAGTTACAAAAGTTATAGCTGAGCCAGTCTCACCCATTCTACCAGTTCTTCCGATTCTATGGATGTAAGTCTCTGAAGTTTCAGGGATATCATAATTATATATATGAGTAACACCAGTAACGTCAAGTCCACGAGAAGCTACGTCGGTTGCTATTAGATACTGAATCTTAGCAGTTCGAAAAGACTTCATAGACCTTTGTCTAGCACTCTGTGGCATATCGCCGTGAAGCTTAGCACAGTTATACTTTTTAACTGACATTTCATGCTCGAGTTTATCAGCACGTCTTTTGGTTCTACAGAAGATAATTGCAAGGTATGGGCTACTTTTATCAAGTTCTGCCATAAGAGCTTCCATCTTCCACCTATCACTGCTTTTAACTACCTTTTGATCAATAGTATCAAGAGTTACAGTTTCTTTTTTTATTAGCATTTCACTCGGATTATTCATGTATCTATAAGCAAGCTTTTTAATCTTTGAATCAAGAGTTGCAGAGAAACATAAAAGCTGTCTATTTGGATTAGTCTTTTTAAGAATAGTTTCAATCTCATTTTTAAATCCATAGTGGAACATTTGATCAGCTTCATCTATTACAAATGTAGTTAAATGACTTAAATCAATATTTTCACGACTCATGTGGTCGATTAATCGTCCAGGAGTTGCAATTATAAGATCGACGTTCTTATTTAATTTTTTAAGCTGTGAACCAAGATCTTGTCCACCGTATACTGCAAGTATTTTTACATCGCTGTCTATAGCAAGTTTTTTAGCTTCTTCTGTAATCTGAAGAGCGAGCTCGCGTGTTGGAGTTAAAACTAAGCCCTGAACATGTTTTCTATCTTTTTTTAAGTTTTGGAACATAGGCAGTAAAAAGGCAAGTGTTTTACCAGTTCCAGTTTGTGCTTCTGCGATTATGTCATTACCAGCAAGTATAGTATCCATAGTAAGATCTTGTATTGGTGTAGGTATTTTAATACCCTGTTTTTTTAGATTGTTTATAAGTGTTTCATTAAAGCCAAATTTCTCAAAGTTTCCCATATTATTTCCTTTTTTACGATATAAAGTTCGGGGTTAAAAACTTGATAAGTATAACATATATAAGAAGAAAAATAAATTTAAATTTTTTTAAGCTTTGTACATCTATCTATTTAGAGTGTATAATTAAAATGATTGTTATTAAAGGAGTTTTTAATTTGAATAGATATGAATTACTTAAAAGTCACTTCGGTTACGATACGTTTAGAAGGGGTCAGGATGAAATAATAAATAATGTAATGGACATGCGTGACGTCCTTGCAATCATGCCAACAGGTGGTGGTAAATCACTATGTTATCAACTACCAGCACTTATGATGGGCGGTATAACTATAGTAGTATCACCGCTTATTGCCCTTATGAAAGATCAGGTTGATGGTCTTATAGAGAGTGGGGTAAAAGCTACATATATAAATAGTTCACTCTCAGCTAAAGAAGCAAATTCTAGAATAGAAGATATTATAAATGGTCAGTATAAACTAGTATACGTAGCACCTGAGAGACTGCTTAGTGAGAGTTTCTTCTATATGTTAAAAAAGAGTACTGTTTCACTTGTAGCGGTTGATGAGGCTCACTGTATAAGTCAGTGGGGTCATGACTTTAGACCAAGTTATAAAAATATACCTATGTTTATAAGTCGTTTGAAAAAGCGACCAATTGTAGCAGCCTTTACTGCAACGGCGACTAAATATGTTGTAAATGAGATTAAGGAATTACTTAATCTAAATAATCCATTTGAGCTTACAACTGGATTTGATCGTGAAAATCTCTTTTATAAGGTAGTAAAACCACAAGATAGATACAAGTACCTTAAAACTTATATAGAAAAAGAATTTAGTGAGGGATCGGGTATTATATACTGCTCAACTAGAAAGACTGTTGAATCTCTTAGTGAAAAACTAAAAAAGAATGGATTTTCTGCAAGAGGATATCATGGTGGTATGGACAGCGATAGCAGAAGTGATATTCAGGATTTATTTATGATGGATAAAGCAAAAATCATAGTAGCAACCAATGCCTTTGGTATGGGCATTGATAAGCCTGATGTTAGATTTGTAATCCACTACAATATGCCCAAAAACATGGAGGCCTATTATCAGGAGGCTGGTCGTGCTGGTCGTGATGGAAAAGATAGTGAGTGTATTATTATGTACTCACCTTCTGACATCGTAAAGCAAAAGCTTATGATAAATCAAAACTCAACTGGACCCGAAAGAGATAGAATACAGCTTGAGAACCTACAAAACCTTGTTAACTACTGTCACACAAATGATTGTCTTAGAAAAGAGATAATTAATTACTTTGGTGAAGACACTGCTAAGGATAACTGCGCATCTTGCGGTAACTGTCTTAGTGATTCAGAATTTGTAGATATGAGTTTAGAGGCTCAAAAGATTCTCTCGTGTATATATAGAACAAATCAAAGGTTTGGAGTAAATATTATAATTCAGGTTCTTCGTGGATCAAAAAACAAAAAGGTATTAGAGTGGAATCTAGATAAGGTATCAACCTATGGTATTATAGATAATCACTCTGATGGTGGACTTCGTGAGCTAATCATGAATTTAATTGCTCGTGGATTTATAGTGATGACTACAGATACCTATCCTGTTTTAAAATTACATGAAAGTTCTAGGGCAGTTCTAAAAGGTGAGGAAAAAATACTTGTTAGAAGTGAGAGGGTGAATGTAGTAGATAAAGCTTCAAAAAAATCAGCTACAGCTCGTAAAACTGACTTTAGCTTTGATGAAAAACTCTTTGAGCTTTTATCTAGCAAACGTAAAGAGATTGCTAGTGCTAAAAAAGTTCCTTTATACGTAATCTTTCACAACGCTGCACTTGAAGAAATGGCTTATTATCTACCTAAAAATAGAGATGAGTTTTTAGAGATAAAAGGTGTTGGTGAAAAGAAATATGATAACTATGGAAAAGCATTTTTAGAGATCATAGAAGGATACAAAGCTTAGACGATATATTTGTAAAAAAATATATCATTAAATTAAGTTTTGTTATATGATGAGAGTCGCTTTGAATAAATAAACTAAAAAAAATATTTTTAATAAATATATTAATATAATGAGTGTTTTAAAACACACAAGAGGGATGATAAATATGAAAAATGATAAAGCTAGCTCCTTTAAAGCTAAGAACAAAAAGAAAAGTACTACTAAGAAATCTAATGCTGGTGGAAGAGCCGCTAATCAAAAGCTAATGTTTGATAAAGATGGTGTTCCAATTAAGAAACAAACATTTGCTAAGCCAGTTAAAGAAAAAAAAGCACCTGCTAGAAAAATGGAGCATATCAGAGAGAAGTGTGTTGGTCTTACTACGGATGCTAAAGGCGTGGTAATGTTTAATGGTAAAGAGTTACTTGTACCTCATATACTTGAGGGTGAAAAAGCTCTTATAGAAGTAAGAAACTCTGGTAAATTCTCGAGTAGAAAAGTAGTTTCACTAATGACTAAATCAGATAGTAGAGTGGAGCCTGAGTGTCCATACTATTATGACTGTGGTGGATGTCAGCTTCAGCATATGGACTACCAAGCTCAGCTTAAATTTAAAGAAAATGTAGTTACTAAATTACTTAAAAAGTATGGTAAAGTAGATAAAATTATATCTATGGATGAGCCATATGACTATAGAAATAAGGCGCACGCAACTTACGCTTCTTATGAAAATAATGAAGTGACATCAGGTATTTATGAAGAATACTCTCATAAAGTTGTTTCAATCGATAGATGTATTATTCAAAATCCAGCTTCAGATGCAATTTTTAATACTGTTAAAAAACTTGCAAAGAAGTACAAACTTAGAATATATAATGAAGATACAGAAAATGGTTTTCTTAGACATACTCTAATTAGAAATGCAAATGCAACTGGCGAAATTATGGTCGTAATTGTAGTTACTGAAAAAACATTCCCATCAAAGGCAAAGTTTATGAGTGAGTTACTTCAAGCGCATCCAGAGATAACTACTATAGTTCAAAGTATTAATAGCAAGAAAACAACTATGGTACTTGGTGATAAGGAAATTATAGCTCATGGAAATGGTTACATTGAAGATATTCAGTGTGGCCTTAGATTTAGACTTTCTCCAAAGTCCTTCTATC
>JBARWW010000388.1:0-24275 GCA_049647005.1 Acidaminobacteraceae bacterium
AACAAAACGTGAAGTCCTTGTTGAGGCTGCTCCTATTATGAATAATGATAAATTAGTTGGAAGCGTTGCAGTTATTCATGACCTTACAGAGATAAATAGGCTTGTAACAGAACTTGATCAAGCAAAACAAATAATTAGAAATCTAGAAGCTAAGTATACCTTTGATGATATTAAGGGTGGACATCAGTTAATGATAAATACAATTGAAAAAGCAAGACTTGCAGCATCAACACCAGCAACAGTAATACTAAGGGGAGAAAGTGGTACTGGTAAAGAACTATTTGCCCACGCAATACATAATGCTAGTAAAAGAAAGTATTCACAATTTGTACGTGTAAACTGCGCGGCTATAAGTGAGAGTTTGCTTGAAAGTGAGTTGTTTGGTTATGAAGAGGGTGCTTTTACAGGAGCATTAAAAGGCGGAAAAATAGGCCTCTTTGAAAGAGCTGATGGTGGAACTATATTTTTAGATGAAATTGGTGAAGTTTCTAGTAGTATGCAAGCTAAACTACTTAGAGTTCTTCAAGAAAAAGAGGTTCTTAGAGTCGGTGGAACAAAAGCTATACCGATTAATGTTCGTGTTATATCAGCCACTAATGTTGATTTAGAGAAGGCTATTGAAAATTCAAAGTTTCGTCAAGATCTATATTATAGATTAAATGTGTTTCCTATAAGGATTCCACCTCTTAGAGATCATAAAGATGATATTGATGAATTAATTATGCATCTAATAAATAAATTTAACCAAGAGTATGGTAGAAGTGTAACTGATATTTCAAGTCGTGCTATGGAGATGATAAAAAATTATGACTGGCCTGGAAATATACGCGAACTTGAAAACTTTATAGGTCGGGCTATCATTAATATGAAGGTTAATGAAAAAATCATAATGATAGAACATCTACCTAAACCTGAGGCGCTTATGGGTGAATACGGTGAACATATAGATTTTAAAAACGAAGAGGTTGGATTTACTGATGAAAATCTTGATATGAATCTATCAGAAGTAGCTGAAAAAGCTGAACGAGAATATATAATTAAAGTACTTAGAAAGTTTGATTACATACGTGAAGACAGTGCTAAAGCATTAAATATTTCAGTAAGAAGTTTATATTATAAAATCAAAAAATATAAAATCAAATTATAGGAATACTACTGTGTGCAAAAATTTGCACACAGTAGTATTTTTGCAATTTTTTGCATGAAATAAAATGCATGTGCTTGATAGCGATTTTCAACTGATGATTTTCAAAAAATGAGATTAGAGTATTAGGAGTATTCTAAGCAATTATAATTGAAAGCGTGAAGTTGGCACGGCAATTGCTTTATTAATATATGAATATAATTGGGGGTGCCTGAAAATGTCAAGAAGTTTAGTTTTAGTAATTAACCCGGGTTCAACATCTACAAAGGTTGCACTTTTTAAGGATGAAGAAAACATTATCCAAACAAATTTATCACATTCAACGCAGGATATCGATAAGTTTGAAAAGATTGCAGATCAATTTTCTTATAGAAAAGACATAATTGTTGAGTGGATGAAGGGCGAAGGTTATGAGTTAGAATCGCTAAAAGCAGTAGTTGGAAGAGGTGGATTACTTAAGCCTATGCCAAGTGGAACTTACACGGTAACAGATGAGATGATTAAAGATTTAAACATAGGTGTTCAAGGTGAACATGCATCAAACTTGGGTGGTATCATTGCTAAGAGTATTGCAGATGTTTTAGACATACCATCATTTATCGTTGATCCAGTTGCAGTGGATGAGTTTGACGATGTTGCTAGAATTTCTGGTATGCCACAAATAAAAAGGAAAAGTTTATTACATGCTTTAAATATAAAAGCAATTGCTCATAATGTAGCAAATGAAAAAAATACTAAGGTAGAAGACCTTAATTTAATAGTTGCTCATCTTGGTGGTGGTATTTCGGTAGTTCCACTTAAGAATGGCAAAATGATAGATGCAAATAATGCAAATGAAATGGGTCCATTCTCTCCAGAGAGAGCTGGAGGATTACCAAGTGGAGACATCGTTAAGATGTGTTTCTCTGGTGAGTATACATTTGAACAGATTAAAAGCAAAATGCGTGGAAAAGGTGGTCTTGTTGCCTACCTTGGAACAAATGATGCAAGAGAAGTTCTTAAAATGATTGAAGCTGGCGATGAAAAAGCTAAGCTTGTATTTGAAGCTATGGGATATCAAATAGCAAAAGAGATAGGTTCTATGGCTACAGCATTACAAGGAAAAGTTGATGCAATTGTACTTACTGGTGGAGTTGCATATTCAAAATATTTAACAGATTATATCACTGAGAGAGTTGAGTTTATAGCTCCAGTAATTATTAAGGCTGGAGAAGATGAAATGAAAGCTTTAAACGAAGGTGTTATGAGAGTACTTAATGAGTCGGAAAAAGCTAAGATATATGAAGAAGAGGTGGAGTAATTGATTAAGTCGTTTGATGAAGTACTTAAAATAGCAAAAGAGCGTGGACCAAAAACAATTTCAATAGCATGTGCACAGGATGAAGATGTACTAAAAGCAGTTGAAAATGCAAGAGTTAAAGGCATTGCAAATGCAATACTTGTTGGAGACGCTGACAAGATTAAAGAAATTGCAGATACTTTAAACATGGACCTTGGAAACTATGAAGTTATTGATATGAAAGATGCGGCTGAAGCTTCAATTAAAGCAGTTGAACTTGTTTCAAGTGGGAAAGCTCATATTGTTATGAAGGGACTTGTTGATACGGCTATTATATTAAAAGCTGTACTTAATAAAGAAGTAGGCCTTAGAACAGGAAACGTTTTAAGTCACGTTGCAGTATTTGATGTTGCAAACTTCCCAAGACTTCTAATGGTTACTGACGCAGCTATGAATATAGCTCCAGATTTAAAGGCAAAAAAGCAAATCATTGAAAATTCAATTATAGTTGGAAATGCACTTGATATAGAAGTTCCTAAGGTTGCAGTTATATGTGCAAAAGAAAAAGTAAATGAGAAAATGCCTGCAACAGTAGACGCTGCAGAACTTGTAAAAATGAATGAAAACGGCGAATTAACGGGTTGCTTAGTTGGTGGACCTTTAGCGCTTGATCTTGCTGTATCTGAGGAAGCTGTAAGAATTAAAGGCTTTTCTAATCCAGTAGCTGGTAAAGCCGATATATTACTTTGCCCAACGATCGAAGCTGGAAATGTACTTTATAAGTCACTAAGTTTCTTATGTGATGCTAAGAGTGCTGGAATTATCGTAGGTGCTAAAGCTCCTATCGTATTAACTTCAAGAGCGGATAATGATGAAACAAAATTAAACTCAATTGCACTTGGAGTATTAATGGCGGCAAAAGCGTAAATTAAGTTTTTAAAGACATATTTAAAAATCATTATATAAATAGAGAGATAAATAAGGGTATATAAAAATAGATTATAAAATGGATATTACTAAAAACATATAAACATGAGGGAAGTGAGACTTTGGAAACATATAGAATACTTGCGATAAACCCAGGCTCAACATCAACAAAGATAGCAATCTTTGATAATGAAAAATCTGTACTTGAGACTACACTTAGTCATCCTACTGAAGAGATTAACAAGTTTGAAAAAATATATGATCAGTATGATTTTAGAAAAACTGTAATACTAGATACTTTAAATGAGCAGGGAATAAACTTAACAAAGCTTAGTGCTGTTGTTGGTAGAGGTGGATTACTTAAGCCAATTCAAGGTGGAACTTACAGCGTATCAGAAGATATGATTGCTGATTTAAAAGTTGGGATTCTTGGAGAACATGCATCAAACCTTGGTGGAATACTTGCACACGAAATTGCTGGGAACTTAAATATTCCATCATTTATAGTAGATCCGGTTGTTGTAGATGAGATGGATGATGTTGCAAGAGTATCAGGTATGCCTGACATTGAAAGAAAATCGATATTTCATGCATTAAATCAAAAAGCTGTTGCAAGAAGATATGCAAGAGAGAATGGGAAAAAATACGAAGAAACAAATCTTATCGTAGCTCACCTTGGTGGCGGTATCTCAGTTGGTGCTCACACTGGTGGAAGAGTTGTAGATGTAAATAATGCACTTGATGGTGAAGGTCCATTTTCACCAGAGAGAGCTGGAGGACTTCCAGTTGGAGATCTTGCTAAACTTTGTTTCTCAGGAAAACACACGAATGGTGAAATCAAAAAGTTAATCAAAGGTAGCGGTGGTTTAGTTGCTTACTTAGATACAAATGATGGTCGTGAAGTTGTAAAAATGATGGACGGCGGCGACGAAAATGCTAAGTTAGTTTTTAAAGCGATGGCTTACCAAGTTGCAAAAGAAATTGGAGCCTGCGCTGCAGTATTAAAAGGTAATGTTGACGCAGTTATATTAACTGGTGGACTTGCTTATGGTAAAGAATTAGTAGCTTGGATTACTGAAAACGTTAGTTTTATTGCTGATGTAGTTGTGTACCCTGGTGAAGATGAGATGACAGCACTTGCAGAAGGTGGCCTAAGAGTATTACAAGGTGAAGAAACTGCAAAAACATATGGATAAATAGGTGATTAAATGCTAAATGACAAAAGAATAAGAGTAATAATTGGACATTATGGCAGTGGAAAAACAGAGTTTTCAGTAAATTATGCTATGAAACTTGCTAGTGAAGGAATAAAAACTTCAATTGCAGATATGGATATAGTTAATCCATACTTTAGATCAAGAGAAAAAGCTCAGATGATGGAAGACGCTGGTATAAGAGTTATAAGTGGTGCACGTGGTCACAACATGAACTTAGACCTTCCTATGGTTAGTGCAGAAGTTTTAGCGCCCCTTCAAGATGACAGTTATAGTCTGATACTTGATGTTGGCGGAGATAGTGTTGGTGCAAGAGCGATTGCTAGATATAAAGCTTACTTCCAAGAAGGAAAATACGATATGTTCTTCGTGGTTAACGCATATAGAACTGAAACTCAAACTCTTGAATGTGTTCTTGGACACATCGCATCTATAGAAGAAACAGCTGGTGCAAAAGTTACTGGACTTATAAATAACACACATCTACTACGCGATACAACTGTAGCTGATGTTATGCTTGGTCAGAAGTTAGTTGAAGAGGTATCTGAGAAACTAAACTTACCAATCAAATATATATCTACTTTAGAAGCAGTAGCAAAAGATCTGCCAGAAGGTTTAGATGGTGAAATATTCCCAATCAAGATGTATATGAGACCTGATTGGTTATAAAAATGATTAGCTAAGAATAATTAATTTAATTACTACGTAGCCTAAAGTTATTTAGGCTACGTAATATAAATAAACTCACAAAGAGTTGTTTAAAATATGAGAGTATATAAAAATTATTAGTTCAATAAGGAGGTTTTGAAAGTGGCAAAAGCTAAAGGTAAAGTAACTTTCAACGAAGATATTTGTAAGGGTTGTGGACTATGTACGTCTGTATGTCCAGTTAAAATCATTTCACTTAATACTTCAAACATAAACGCAAAAGGTTATCACCCAGCTCACGTTGAAGAGATGGATAAATGTATTGGATGTGCTAACTGTGCAATGATATGTCCAGACTGTGTTATAACAGTTGAGCGAGAAATGGTTTAATATAAAACTTATAAGAATATTGTTAATTCAACTATTAGTTGATAATTAACGAGGAGGAATAATATAAATGGCTAAGATATTAATGAAAGGTAATGAAGCTATAGGCGCAGCAGCTATTAAAGCTGGATGTAAATACTTCTTTGGATATCCTATAACTCCACAAAATGAAATTCCAGAATACATGTCAAGAGAGATGCCTAAAGTTGGCGGAGTATTTTTACAAGCTGAAAGTGAAGTAGCTGCAATAAACATGGTTTATGGTGCTGCTGGTGCTGGTGGAAGAGTTATGACATCATCATCTTCACCAGGAATAGCTCTTAAACAAGAAGGTATTACATATATAGCTGGAGCTGAGCTTCCATGTGTAATCGTAAATATAGTACGTGGTGGTCCAGGTCTTGGCGGAATTCAGCCAGCACAATCTGACTACAATCAAGCAACAAGAGGTGGCGGTAACGGAGACTACAAATTATTAGTTTACGCTCCAGCAAACCTTCAAGAGATGGTTGACTTAGTTCAGGAAGCATTTGACGCTGCTGATTTCTATAGAAACCCAGTAATGGTTATGGCTGATGGTATGATTGGACAGATGATGGAGCCAATCGAATTCAGAGATGTTCCAAAGAGAGAATTACCTCTTAAGGACTGGGCAACTACTGGAACAGGTGGAAAGAGAAAGCCAAACATAATTAATTCATTAGCACTAGACCCATATGAGCTAGAAGATCACAACACTAAACTTCAAGCTAAATATGCTTTAATAAAAGAAAAAGAAACTAGATACGAAATGCATAATATTGAAAATGCAGAGATCGTATTAGTTGCTTACGGTACTACTTCTAGAATCGCTAAAAATGCTATTGAAATTCTTGGAGAAGAGGGTATCAAAGTTGGACTTATTAGACCAATCACTGTATGGCCTTTCCCTGATAAAGCATTTGACGAAATTCCAGCTGACTGTAAAGGTGTTATGTCTGTTGAAATGTCATGTGGTCAGATGATAGATGATTGTAAGATCGCTGTTAATGGTAGATTCCCAGTTGGTTTCTTTGGTAGAAGTGGTGGAGTAATCCCTACGCCAGAAGGAATCGTAAACGCTGTAAAAGAAATGATAGGAGGTACTAAATAATGTCTGTTATTTTTCAAAGACCAGTAGGACTCGTAGAGAAAGAAACTCATTATTGTCCAGGATGTACTCATGGTATTATTCATAGATTAGTAGCTGAAGTATTAGATGAACTTGGAGTATTAGAAAATACAGTTGGTGTTGCACCAGTTGGATGTTCTGTACTTGCTTATGAATACTTCAATTGTGATATGCACGAAGCATCACATGGTCGTGCTCCGGCAGTTGCAACAGGAATCAAAAGAGTTGTTCCTGAGAACGTAGTATTTACTTATCAGGGAGACGGTGACTTAGCTTCTATCGGTACTGCTGAAATTATTCACGCAGCTCATAGAGGTGAAAAATTCACAACTATATTTGTAAACAATGCTATTTATGGTATGACTGGTGGCCAAATGGCTCCAACTACACTTATTGGACAGAAATCTACAACTTCTCCACTTGGAAGAACAGTTGAGCAATCTGGAATGCCTCTAAGAGTTTCTGAAATGTTAGCAACTATTGATGGCGCTAAATTTGTAGAAAGAGTATCTGTAGATACACCAGGAAATATTAGAAAAACTAGAAAAGCTATAAAGAAAGCATTTGAATGTCAAATCGCTGGTATTGGATTCTCAATCGTAGAAGTATTATCAACTTGTCCAACTAACTGGGGAATGACTCCAATCGATTCACTAGATTGGTTAAGAGATAATATGATGCCTTATTATCCACTAGGAAACTTCAGAACACCAGAGGAGGACAAATAAAATGCTTAATGAAAAAATTATTTGCGCAGGATTTGGTGGTCAAGGTGTTATGTCACTTGGACAGCTATTAACATATGCAGGAATGGTTGAAGGCAAAGAAGTATCTTGGTTACCATCATATGGACCTGAGATGCGTGGTGGTACAGCTAACTGTTCAGTTATAATTTCTGAGAAGATGATTGGATCTCCAGTAATCACTCAAGATGCAACAGCTGCTATCGTTATGAACTTACCTTCACTTGATAAATTTGAAAGTAATCTAATTAAAGATGGATTAGTATTAATTAATAGCTCTCTAATCAACAAGAAAGCTTCAAGAGATGATGTTAGAGCTTACTACATTCCAGCTAACGAAATTGCAAACGAACTAGGAAACTCTAGAGCTGCTAATATGGTAATGCTTGGATCTTACATTGAGTTAGTTGCTCCAGTTTCAATGCAAACAGTAAAAGATACACTTAAGAAAGTATTTGGACCTTCTAAAGCTCATTTAATTCCATTAAATGAATTAGCCTTAGATAGAGGTGCAGAAGCAGTTAAGTAATTTTTAAAGGCGTGAAATATCTTTAAGATAATCACCGTATACACTTTAAAAATATTAAAATTCGTAGTATAATTAAAAAATAGTAACAATTAAAAAGTTTTTAAAGATGGGACTAAAGTTCCGTGATGTAGTTTATGCATCAAAATGAATTTTGTGAATTGAAGGCGTCTAGAAATAGACCTCTTTAATCTCTCTACATTTTTTTAAGAAGGTGGGAAACTACCTTCTCTTTTTTTTGCATCAAACTTGACTCGGTCAAGTTTAAAACCTAGCTATGCTAGGTTTGTGCATGCCAAGTCATGCATAGGTGCATATGAGCGAGACCGCTGAAAGCGTGTTGTGCGAATTGTCCTTTTGCAGTAAATAATGCATATACTGATGATAAAGTTATTCTGTAAGCAATTGCAAATTTTAAGTGTACTAAGTACGCTATTTGCGCCAAGTCGAAAATTGGTGCATATGAGTCAGACCGCCGCAGGCGCGTTGTACGAATTGATCTTTTGTAATAAAGAGGAAACTTGATGATGGCATGAATATGATTTGAAGAATAAGTTAAGTTTTAAGCGATTATTAAAACAAAATGGCGCAAGCGCACAAAATACTTTCATTTTAGAAAAAAATGTAATAATATAGACTAGTGATGGCACTTGTGCTAATAGCACTGCTATGGGAGGACGTTTATGTTTAATGAATATATAGGAGCCCTTGCGCTGATATTTATAGCAGAGATGGGAGATAAGACGCAGATATTATCTATGGCATTTGCAACAAAATATAAAATAGAAAAAATACTTATGGGTGTTGCCATAGGTTCATTTATAAATCATGGGCTTGCAATACTACTGGGAACATTACTTACGCAAGTTATTAAGATAGAGATGCTTACGCTTATAGCAGGGGTTATGTTTATCGTATTTGCACTGTGGTCACTAACTGTTGATGACGATGACGAAGATGACGTATCTATAACTAAGTATGGGCCGATTGTTACAGTTGCTTTAGCATTCTTTTTGGGTGAGCTTGGAGATAAAACACAACTTACAGCTCTAACACTTGCAAGTTCTAGTAAATATCCTTATATAATACTTGCCGGAACGGTATCAGGTATGGTTTTAACAAGTATGATCGGTATATTTATAGGTAGTAAACTTGGTAGTAAAATTCCAGAGATGCAGCTTAAACTTGGCGCATTTGCAATATTTATGCTCTTTGGATTACAAAAATTACTAGTGTCACCTTATATAGTTGGAGTTGATATAATTTATATAGTGCTTGTGAGTATGATTGTATTTTCATTATCACTATATCGAATTAGATTATTTATGATTACGCTTAAAAGTGTAGAGAAATCTAGATTTGTTAGACGAGCTGAGGACTTATATCAGTTTACACATAAGGTTGATGACATGATTCTTAAGATGTGTCATGGCGAAGAAAGTTGCGTAACATGTAGTGGTGAAAAATGTTTAGTAGGTTTTTTAAAAGCAACAGTGAAAAATTCACTAAAATCTGATAAAATGATAGAGAATATAGATACAGACAGATTTAGAAAAATGCTTAACAAAGATTTTTCTAAGGAGCATGCGATAGAGATACTTACAATCATATGTGAATATTATGATAAGTATCCGAGTGAATATACAGATAATAAGGCTATAAGTATGATTAGAATGTCGCTTGAAGTAATTATTTATGGTGAGGTTCAGAGAGTATATAAAAATTATGATGATTATAGAGAGCATGTGACAAAATAAATTAATGTGACTTAAAAAAGATAATGAGGAGAACTAAATGGGTAAATTATTTGGAACAGATGGAGTACGTGGTGTTGCAAACACTGAATTAACTAATGAATTAGCTTATAAACTAGGTAGATTTGGAGCGCACGTACTTAGTAAAGGTAATAGAAAAGCAAAATTTATAATTGGAAAAGATACTAGGGTATCAGGTGATATGTTAGAATCAGCGCTTATATCGGGTATATTATCTGCTGGATGTGATGTTATAAAAGCTGGAATAGTTCCTACTCCAACAATTTCATACCTAGTAAAGCACCTTGGACTTGATGCGGGAGTAGTTATATCGGCTTCACATAACCCTGTTGAATATAATGGAATTAAATTTTTTAATAGCGAAGGATTTAAGTTAACGGATGCAATGGAAGCTGAGATTGAAGATTATATACTTAATGATAAAGATCTAGAAAATAATCCTAGTGGAACTGAAATTGGTAGAAAGACTGAAATGTATAAGGGAATCGAGTTATATACTGATTATGTACTTTCAACTACAGATACTGATCTTAAAGGACTTAAAGTTGCCGTGGACTGTGCAAATGGCGCAGCTTATGAAGCTGCATATATAGGACTTAAAGAACTTGGAGCTGAAATTAATATAATAAATAATACTCCTGACGGTTTTAATATTAATGAGAACTGTGGATCTACTCACATTGAAATAATTGCTGAACATACTAGAAAAACAAAGTCACACGTAGGTATCGCCTTTGATGGTGATGCAGATAGACTTCTTGCAGTAGATGAGAATGGTGAACTTGTAGATGGTGATAAGATTATGGCAATCTGCGGATCATATTTAAATAAGAAAAATAAATTGACTAAAAATACAATTGTTACAACAGTAATGAGTAACATTGGTTTTGATATAGCTTGCACGGAAAATGGTCTTTCTAATGTTAAGACTAAGGTTGGAGATAGATATGTACTAGAAGAGATGCTTCGAGGTGGGTATGACCTTGGGGGAGAGCAGTCGGGTCACATTATATTCCTTGAACATAATACTACTGGTGACGGGCTTCTTACAGCTGTTCAATTGCTTAGTGTACTTAAAAAGAGTGGTATGAAAATGAGTGAACTTGCTTCTATTATGGATACATTTCCACAGGTGTTAAAAAATGCTAAAGTAAATAATAAAAACAAATATAATTAAATGAGTGATGAAGTTATTAAGAGTAAAATTGCTGATGTTGAGTCGAAATTTCATGGAGAAGGAAGAGTTTTAATAAGACCTTCGGGAACTGAACCATTAGTAAGAGTTATGATAGAAGGAAAAAATCAGAGTGAACTTGAACATTATGCTAGCGAACTAACTGCTTTGATAGAAGATAGACTAAAATAAATTTAAAATTAAATGAAAATCCCCCTAAACAGAATGATTGATTTTAGGGGGATTTATTTATATTATCTAAATTAATATATACAATTTATAAATACTTATAAATTTCATTAACCAACTCTTGTGTCTGTTCCCATCCAAGACAGGCATCTGTAATTGATTGACCAGCAACTAAGCCACTCTCACCTTGTTTTCCTTCAACAAGATAACTCTCAATCATTAGTCCTTTTACTAACTTTTTTAGTGATGGATTATATGATCTACTTCGTACAACTTCCAAAGCAATTCTTGGTTGTTCCATATAATTTTTCATAGAGTTAGCATGATTAACATCGACTATGATTGCTTGATTATGCAAATCTCTTTTTTCGTATTCTTTAGCGAGGAAAACAAGATCTTCATAGTGATAGTTGGGTATGTTTCTACCGTACTGATTAACTGCACCACGTAAGATTGCGTGAGATAGTACATTGCCAGATGTCTCAACTTCGCTTCCATTATACAAGAAGTTATGAGGAATTTGAGCTGCTTTAATAGAATTAAGCATAACTTTCATATCACCACTCGTAGGATTTTTCATACCAATAGGCATGCTAATACCACTAGCCGTTAATCTATGTTTTTGGTTCTCAACAGATCTTGCTCCAACTGCAATATAGCTTAGT
This sequence comes from Acidaminobacteraceae bacterium, assembly GCA_049647005.1. Taxonomy (GTDB): domain Bacteria; phylum Bacillota; class Clostridia; order Peptostreptococcales; family Acidaminobacteraceae; genus JBARWW01. The sequence continues at coordinate 11,822 of JBARWW010000388.1, forward strand.
AGGTCCTCAACATAAGGATAATTTGAAGGATATAACATCTCATCAGCCGTAGTTAAACCTGACACTTCCATAACCTTTAAGTGAAGTCTTCTAAGAGCTTTGATGCCCTCTAGCATGTTAGGAGTTTGGTTAGGGATGGGTTGATGTAACATACCCTTATAGCCCTCGCCAGTAGTCCTTGGTTTATTAGTATAAACTCGTGGAATCATTATTATTTTATCTTCTACTAACTTTTGAAGTTTACCTAGTTTTGTAACATACTCTAAAACTGTATCTTCATTATCAGCTGAACATGGACCAATAATAAGGATAAACTTTTCGCTTTCCCCTTTAAATACTTTGCTGATTTCTTTATCTCGATTGCTTTTCAATTCTTTTAAACTTGCACTAACTGGAATCTCTTTTTTTATCATTTCTGGTGTGGGAATTTCTCTAATATACTTGAAGCCCATACGCAACCTCCTTCTTCGAATTTTGTAATAAATAAATGTGATATATCCTAATACTAAAAAGTATTGCTAATAGTCTGCTAGCAAATTTTGCTTTTCAATGATACTAACAAATTAAGTGCTTGTTCGCAACTCTACTTTGTTTAATTGTTAAATGATTTGTTTAAAGACTTACATAAAAGATTTTCTTTGCATTGATGTTATAGGATTGTTAATTTGTTAAGACTAAAAAATATATACAATATAAATTTTTTTTTATATAATGTTAGGGAGTCGAAAGAATTCTAGGGGTGTCTTATGTCAAATCAAATAGTAATAAAAAATCATGGAATAAAAGAAATACTTAAACTTTCATATCCAGTAATGCTAGGCATGATACTGCAAACACTACTTGGATCGTTTGACCTATATTTTATAGGTAAACTTGGTACTGTTTCTACGGCGTCAGCTTCACTTGGAACATCAATAGGTTCTACATTATTTGTAATGAGTGCTCTTGTTGCAGCTGGAGTTATACCTTTGATTGCCAGGAGTTATGGAAGTGGAGATTACAAAAGGATAAAAGAATTCACATCAAGTGCTATATTACTTTCTATTGTATTTGGACTTATTATAGGCCTGCTATCATATTTTAATGCAAGTAGTATATTGAAACTTATGTATAATCCAGATGAAACTACACTAGGACTTGCAGTTGAGTATTCTAAAATAGTATTTTTAGCGACTCCAGTTGTATTTTTAAATACATCACTTAAGAGTGTTCTTCAAGGTATTGGTGATACAAAAACACCACTTATAATATTTGGATTTGCAAATATTATAAACATAATACTCGATCCCATATTTATATTTACACTAGGTATGGGTATTCGTGGAGCAGCAATAGCAACTGTTATAGCTAGAGTTATATCACTGATACTAATACTTATTGTGATAGCTAAAAAAGTTTACGCTTCTCACATATTAGAAGTTATAAAAAATATAAAATTTGACAGAGAAAATAATCAGCGAATACTTAGAATTGGATCTTGGGCGTGTATACAGCAAATAACAAGACCGATTACAGGTATGCTTATGTTTAGAATAGTATTTTTAACTGGTGGTGCAGTCGGGGTAGCTGCCTTTGGAGTTGGTGGTCAGTTATTTGGATATACTTTTATATTTATATCTGGCCTTGGTATGGCTACATCTATATTGGTTGGTCAAGCGCTCGGTCGTGGTGATGTAGATGATGCACGCAGGGTTATTAATTATTCAATGAAGTTGTGTATGATAAATATGGCAGTTTTTATAATTCCCTATATTATATTTCCAGAGGCATTTATGAAGATATTTATACAAGACCCTGATGTTGTTGCAGTTGGAGTTAATTATCTTCGTATAACATATGTTGGGCTTGTGTTTGTAGTTGTACAGATGGCTTACGGTGGAGCTTTTAATGGTTCGGGAGATACTAAACCGCCAATGATAGCATCACTTGTTGCAAATGTTACATTTAAACTACCACTTGCTTATTATCTAAGTGTAGTTGAAGATTTTGGCACAAATGGGGTGTGGATAGCGATATCTTCATCAGTTATTGTGGAAGCAATTATACTTGTGTATTACTTTAGAGCCGGCAATTGGGTTCATAAGAAAATATAAAAATTACAGATAAGTTAATATGATGTTGTATGTTAGTAATTGTACGAATCGTATGATATAATCTGCCTATAGCACCGTGGTCTACGGTTGTTTTATTTAAGTAAGTATATTGGAAGTTTATTGATTAATAAGAAGCGCCTGATCTGTCTTAGGCAGATGACGAGGAATAGGGTTTATCGAAAATTCGGCGGATACCCTACGGTAACACTATTACCGATAACGGTCTAACAAATCCAAAAAGCGATTTTTGGGACAAAAAGGCTAGATAGGATAAATATTTTATGTAAAGGTGCGAACAAGTTGATTTAGCTATCAGTTTGTTTTTTATGCGATGTTTTATTGTTACGTAAATTTTGTTTATAAATCAATCAGTAAACTCCTTAAGATACATGTAGACTAGCTACGTGCTAAAAATTTTAGAGGAGTTGTTTTTATGTGTGGAATAGTTGGTTATATTGGAAAGAATGAAGCTGTACCAGTATTGATGGAAGGTTTATCGAGACTTGAGTACAGAGGTTATGATTCATCGGGAGTTGCCCTTTATACTGGGGAAAATATTATGGTGAAGAAGAGGAAAGGAAGACTTTCTGTTCTTGCAAATGAGTTTGAAGCTGCTCCAGTTTCTACATTTGTTGGAATTGGACATACTAGATGGGCAACGCATGGAGAGCCTAATGAAATAAATGCTCATCCTCATACAAATATGAAATCTTCAATTGCTGTTATTCACAATGGTATTATAGAGAACTATATGAAGCTTAAAGAATGGCTTATGGAAGAATTAAAAGTTGAATTTAAATCAGAAACAGATACAGAAGTAATTGCTCACTTAATTGATTACTACTACGAAAGTGATCTTCTGCAAGCTGTAAATAAAGCGGTTGAAAAGATGGAAGGTGCTTACGCAATTGGTGTTATTAGTTCAGATGAGCCAGATAAAATTATAGCAGTTCGTAAAGATAGCCCACTTATTGTTGGTCTAGGCGATGGTGAGAACTTTATCGCATCAGATATTCCAGCTATACTTAAGTATACTCGTGACATCTACCTTATCGAAAATGATGAGACAGTTGTTCTTACAAAAGACGATGTTGTTATCTATAACAGCTTCGGTAAGGTCGTTGAGAGAGAAATTTACAAGGTGACATGGGACGCAGCATCTGCTGAAAAAGAAGGCTATGAGCATTTTACATTAAAAGAAATATATGAGCAGCCAACAGGAGTTTACGACACTGTTAATAGAAGAATTGACGCAGATAATAATATAATATTAGATGGTATTAAAATTACAAAAGAAGACTTAAAAAATATAAACAAGGTATATATCGTAGCATGTGGAACAGCTTATCACGCAGGACTTGTTGGAAAGTATGCTATTGAAAAGTTTGCAAAGATTCCAGTTGAAGCAGATATTGCGTCAGAATTTAGATATAGCGATCCATTTATAGATGATAAGACATTGTTTATTGCAGTTTCACAATCAGGAGAAACTCTTGATACACTTTCTTCACTTAGAGAAGCAAAGAGAAAAGGTGCTAGAGTTATGAGTATAGTAAATGTAGTTGGAAGTTCTGTTGCTCGTGAGAGTGATGATGTTTTCTACACATGGGCAGGACCAGAGATTGGTGTTGCTTCAACAAAAGCATATACAACACAGTTGAGTGCATTTTATTTAATTGCGCTTTACCTAGGTAAATTAAATGGTGGTCTAAGTAATGAAGAGTATAGTGAGATTCTTACAGAGCTTAAAAGCATAGATAAAAAAGTTGCTAGAGTACTTGAAGAAGCACAGAAGCCTCAACAACTAGCATCAGAACAATTTAATAACGAGAGCGTATTCTTTATGGGAAGAGGAGTTGATCTTGATACTGCTCTTGAAGGTTCGCTTAAGTTTAAAGAAATATCTTATATTAACTCATTTGCAATAGCTGCTGGAGAGCTAAAGCATGGAACAATCGCTCTTATTGATAAAGGAACTATGGTAGTTGCAGTAGCAACTCAGGAAAAAATTTATGATAAGATGCTTTCAAATATTAAAGAAGTAAAAGCAAGAGGTGCTTATGTTGTAGCCATAGCACAAGAAGGCCACAATGAAATTGCTAAGGTTGCAGATGAAGTGATCTGGATACCAAGAACACTTGATATACTTGCCCCAATCCTTAGTGTTATACCACTTCAGTTATTTGCTTACTACGTATCTGTAGCAAGAGGTAATGATGTTGATAAGCCAAGAAACTTAGCTAAGAGTGTTACTGTTGAGTAATAAATATCAGTAAAAAATAAAACTACTTATAACTTTACTCTTGGGAGTGAAAATTATAAGTAGTTTTTATTTTTAATTTATTCTCTTAATATTTCTAAGAACTTAACCAAGTAGTTTTTATTTATAGTTCTACTGCGTTAGAAGCCTCTATGAAATAGTGAGTTTGATCTAATTCCGGTATTATAGTTGTATTAACTGGGACATTTTCACCAGTAACACTTCCTTCAAAATCAAGTAAATAAATTGTAGGTAAGTCATGTGATTCATTACTGTTAATTAGTGTTGCATTTACAATTAACACTGAATTATTTAACTCTGGCACCATGTCTTTTGAAACCTTAATACCAGCAAATTCGTTTGAAGAAACATCGATTTGGCCGTTTAGAGTTACATTTGAACCATTTACTAACAATGCTAAATCTGCGCTCATTAATTTGATATTCTTAAGAACTACATTATCAGTATCTTTAACTTCAATAACATAGTTTCCTTGCCATCCACTAACATCACCTATGAAATTAATTATATTGTTATTTCCGTTGATTGCTACTGGACGATTTACAAGTATTGTTTCTTTTGTTTCAAAACTTTCAGTAACATTAATTGTTTGGATAGATGTATTTGCTAATGCTTCTTTAAATTCAATTAAATTAGTAACTTCAGAAACTGTTACTACAGGTGCTACAACAGTATTTGTAATCAAAGTTACAGCTGTTTGTGCTAAAAGCCTTCCGTTTATAGATGCATGACTTTTTAAAGCAATATTTGTTTTACCTAATATTATGCCCTCAAAATGTGCTCCTGTTCCTATAGAGACAGAACCAGCTGTTTGCCAAAAAATATTTTTTGCTTGTGCGCCGCCTGCTAATATAATTTTTGTGTTTGCATCTTGTGTAATTCCCTTAGCTATTTGGAAAATCCAAACATCATCTGGTCCACCTGTAAGTGTAACATCACTAGTAATTAAAACACCAGTTCCCCACTTGTAAACACCAGAAGTAAGTGTTTTACCACTAATATCTCCATTATAAAGTTCTGTATAATTTGCAGCTCTTCCAGCAGCATCAACGTATGCAGTTTGCATATTACTTACTGCTGTAGTGAGATTGCTAGGAGTTGGAGCTGTATAATCTGGAGCATGTACTTTTCCAACAACTTGTGTAGATGTTGAAAATTGATTTGTAGAATCTAAAGTTAGTGAAAAACCAGTAATTGCAGTTGAAGAGATTGGACTAACACCAATATCACCTGTTATTACTGAATTAGGCACTGTTGATATTCCTGTTTTTGATAAGATAGCATAATTACCAGCTTCTCCTAAGTTTACAGGATCAGTTATAAATAAAGGCGCTTCAGTTGTTATATTACCATCCGTACCCAGCTTTGGTGTTGCAAGTATATTTGCTTCAGAAGCAAATACCGAACTAAATGAAAGTAAAACCATGCTCATAGTTAAAACAAATGTTGCTAGTTTTCTAAATGACTTAATATACATAATAATTTTCCTCCTAGTATTTTATAAAGTTTATTTTACAGTATTGAGATTATGTAATAAATACATTACACTCTCAGAAGTTTTTCTAGATGAATTATTGTTCAAGGTATTCTTAACCTCCTTACAATGACAATTAGCCAGTTAAACAAAAAAAACACCCTCAGTAGGTGTACGTGTAATCAAAAAAATCCTTTTAAATTAATAGGAAAATTTTTAATTTGCAACCTGGCAATCATAGAAAAAATTCTTTAGACCCATAGCTTTGCGTCCTTACCTTTCAGTAAGTTTGCCGAAATTAATAAATATAGTATTAAAAACTTCAGGCTCAGCATAACATAGATTTACACAATATGGTATGTTTATATTAACGACCGTTAAATAGAAAAAAATATAAATGAATTAATTGAAATGCATCGTTGGTCTTACTGCGTTTCAAGCTAATTTTATGTTTTGAATATTAGAATATGACACTCTCTGTAATATATATTTAATAGGAGGAAATTTATGAAACAATCGATTGTACATATAGCTTTAGTTGTTAGAGACTATGATGAGGCTATTGAGTTTTATACTAAAAAATTGAAATTCGAACTCATAGAGGACACATATCAACCAAGTCAAGATAAAAGATGGGTTATTATATCACCACCAGGATCTACGGGTGCTACGATTCTTTTAGCAAGAGCTTCAAAATCGGTTCAAGAAGAGTTTGTAGGAAATCAAAGTGGTGGACGTGTATTTCTATTTTTAAATACTGATGACTTTTGGAGAGACTATAATGATATGATTTCTAAAGGAATTAACTTTGTTCGTGAGCCAATGGAGGCGGACTATGGGACTGTTGCAGTTTTTGAAGATTTATATGGTAATAAGTGGGATTTGCTTGAGTTCAATGAAAATCATCCTATGGCTAAAAGATTAAAATAGATACTTTTAATGCGTTAAATAAATATTATGCTTAAAATAATAAATTATTTGGTATATATATATTAATTGTGAAGGGTTTATATGCAAAATATTAAAGAAAATATTAAAGTGGATAAAATTGTGTGGAAAAATAGGAGGTATATATGGATTGGAGAGGATCGAATTTTACTATTGGTGGCATTCGCTTAAATGTTAACGTAAATGTTAAAAAAAAGTATGGTAGTAGATTCTATAAATTTTTAACGATAGTATCAGTATTTGTAGCAGGTTTTATATTTTTATATAAACTTGTTGAAGCAGAAGAATAAAGTAGTTATGAACAAATAAAAAAATTTTTAACTCAAATATTTGAGTTAAAAATTTTTTTTTTGTTTATAGCATATATCATTTGATTTTTGCTAGAGGTTATTGTTGTTTTGGAAGTGCAATAGTAAATTTAGCATATTTACCATACTTGCTATCAAGTCTAATTGTTCCATATAAATTGCTCACGATAATATTATAAATGATACTAAGACCAAGACCTATATTTTCATTACTATTTTTGAGTGTATAGAAGGGGTCAAAAACTCGTTTTTGATCATTATCACTAATTCCAATACCAGGATCTTCAAATACTATAATTATAGATTCATTTTCTAATTTTTTTGCTCGTATTTGTATTGTAACGGAATCTTTTTTGTTATGTTGAATAGAATTTAGAATAAGATTTGTTGAAATTTCTTGAATCCAACTTACTGGAGATCTTAAACTTATATCATCAGCTATGTTAAGTTTGATTTCCACATTACTTGTTATCAAATTTTTATAAATCATGTTATCAATAGTCAGATTTATAATGGTTTTAAGATCAATTAGGTCAGTATTTTTTGTTAATCTTGAAATTTCTAGCAGTTTGAATTTTGAGATTATTAAGGAAGCTTTATTCAAATTATCATTTGAAATAGAGTTGCTTGAATAGAGATCGTCTATAGACTCAAGCAATTTTTCTTTATCTAGAGTATTATCTTTAATTGAGTGCTCTAAGTTTCTAATAATTCTATGGCTATATGAAATTGAAGTTATTGCATTTCCAAGTGGAGTGTTGATTTCATTCGCAACACCAGAAATAAGTTTGCCAAGAGCTTCATATTTTTTAGATTGAAGTAGTTGCTCCTGCGTCTCCATTAATCGTTCAAGAGATGCTTCAAGTTCATAGTTGAGATTAGATAATTCGACAGTTCGTTCTTCTACTCGAGTTTCAAGCTCAGAGTTTAGCATCTCAAGTTCATTAGTTTTTTGATTTACGGTATGCCTAAGCATAATTGTCCACATAGAGATAACAGCTACGACAATTATTAGAGAAAAGAGTAAAATATATATGATTTTATGCTTATCTTTGTTAAGCCAATCTTTATATTGTGATTGAATCCATTTGTCACGTATTATAATATGTTCATTCTCAGATATTGAAGCAACCATTTTGTTGAGTATAGGCAAAAGTTCCATATTTTCTTTAGGAATAGAAAATGAAAACTTGTATTCAAAATTAATATCATCATTGATACTAAGATGGTTGATGTTCAATTGATTTATATAATAGCTGGCCTGCCCAAGATCAACTAGAAAAGCATCTATATTTCCATAAGATAATTCAAGGAGTCCATCTATAATGTTTGAAAATTCAGTAGTTTTAGAAGATGGATAAACTAATTTAAGATATTCAGTACTAGAGTATTCACGTAATATACCAAGATTATAGTTTTCAATTTTACTAATATCAAATTTATTATCAGAAGTGTCGTTAACTAGTATTACATTTGGAGAATTAAGAAATGAATCGGTAAAGTAAAAATAATTTTTACGCTCCGCAGTTTTAGTCATAAACATAAAGTCAACTTCATTATTGCGCCCGAGCTCAAGAGAATTACTCCACGAAGGAGAATCAACTACAATAATCTCTACTCCAAGTTTATCTTCAATTAATTTTAAATAGTCAGATATAATGCCTTTATAGATTCCATCTTCAAAATATTCATATGGAGCAAATTCAGGATCTGCTGCGTAATAAATAACAGGATGGTTATCTAACCATTCCTTCTCATGTTCAGTTAAATTTATAGAAAGTTGCTGGTCTTTACTACATGATATAGATGTCGTTAAAGCAAGCAACAGTATGAGTATATAGATTAGTTTTTTCATAAAACACCTCCGTATCATAATTACCCAATATAATACAATATATTCTATATTTATACTTTGAAATACATTTTAGAGAAAAAAGCGAATTTATAGCTTGTGATCTTTATGAGAGATATAAAAATAATAAAAATCATGTAAAAAGAAAACTTTCATACATGATTTTACTATACACTCAATCGATTAGTTTTTTATATGAAGAATTAATCGATTTCTGATTTTAAAGTTTTAAAAAAATTATCCATAAAAAGAATTCTGCTCTTACCGATTTCAATAGCTTTTTTAGTATAAAGTTTTTCAGGTATCTTTTTAAGTTTAAGTTCATATTCGATAAATGGAGTATGATTTGCCATATCTTTTATACGTCCATTTCCAGAAGAGTTATTATTATCGTATTTAACACTTGTAGATAGTCTTTGACCAAATTGCCCTGATAACATAAAAGTACGTGCAATACCAACTGCTCCAATTGCGTCAAGTTTATCTGCGTCAAAAAGTATCTTTGCTTCTATTGTAAGAGGAAGATTACCCGTTCTAAACCTATGGGTTACTATGCAGTGGTGTATAGCCTTAATCGTTTCTTTGTTATAGCCTAAAGTATTAAGTATATCAGCTGCAATTTCAGCTCCTAAAATAGCGTGATCAATTGTTCCTGTTTTATCATGGCTTTCTTCTACCCTTGCTATATCGTGAAGTAGTGCGGCTGCTACAAGTATTTCCATATCAACATTATTTTCATATTTTGCAATTATAAGACACTGTTCATACACTCTTATAATATGATCCATATTGTGAGCAGAACATGTAAGCTTTTCGTTTACTATATTTAAAATCTCTTTATGCTTATTATTCATTAAAAAACCTCCATTTATATAATACTAAACGAAACTTTTAAGGTCAATCTTAGTTTATTACTATTAAACAAAATTCATTTACTTTAAATATTATCGTCTTCTTTATGACTGATGACCTTTGATAAAAGCAAAATATATGATAATAATTTAAGTAATTGCTTAGTTATTGATAAATAGATTTAGTGTTTGAAAACTATTAATATAAATGTATGTAGATGAGGTGCAAAATGACGCAAAACTATGAACTTAAGTATCTAAAATTACTTAGTAATCAGTACCCTACAATTAACAGTGTAAGTACAGAGATTATAAACCTAAGTGCGATACTTAAATTACCAAAGGGAACAGAGCACTTTTTAACTGATATACATGGTGAACATGAGGCTTTTGATCACGTTTTAAGAAATGCTTCTGGAGTAATAAAGCGAAAAATTAATGATGCATTTAAGGAAACACTTTCATATGACGAAAAGCAGATGCTTGCAACTCTAATTTATTATCCTAAAGAGAAGCTTGAGATAATACGCAGATCTGAAATTGATATGGATACCTGGCACAGAGTAATCCTTCATAGATTAATTATATTATGTAGAGCTGCAGCTTATAAGTATACAAGAAGTAAGGTTAGAAAACTACTTCCAGAGAACTTTGCATATATTATAGAAGAATTATTTCATGAAAATGAAGATAGTGAGATGAAACAATCATACTTCCAGTCGATTATAGATACTATGATTGATATTGAATGTGCGGATGAATTTATTATAGAGTTATGTAAGTTAATCAGAGAGCTTGTAATAGATAGACTTCATATAATAGGTGATATATATGATAGAGGGCCTGGTGCTCATATTATAATGGATCTATTGAAAGAACATCACTCTATAGATATACAGTGGGGAAATCACGACATACTTTGGATGGGAGCTGCATCTGGCTGTGAAGCCTGTATAGCCAATACTTTACGTATAGCTCTTAGATACGGTAACCTCGAGACACTAGAAGATGGTTATGGAATAAATCTATCACCACTTATTAGATTTACTATAGATTTATATAATGATAAGTATCCAAAATCATTTAGAGCAAAAGTTAAAGGACGCGAGTTTAAAGAGAAGGACATAGACCTATTATCTAGAATGCAAATGGCTATAGCAATTATACAGCTTAAACTTGAAGGTCAAATTATAAAAAGAAGACCAGAATTTAATATGGATAATAGGCTGTTTTTAGATACTCTAGATCTTGAAAATGCGACAGTTGTGATTAATTCAAAAGTTTATGATATAAATAGCACTAATTTCCCAACTATAGATATGGAAGATCCATATAAGTTAAGTGATGAAGAAAATATGGTAATGAGTAAATTGAAAGCTTCATTTGTTAACTCTGAAAAGCTAAATAAACACGTAAAATTTTTATACAACAAGGGTAGTATGTACTCAACTTATAACAATAATTTGTTATTCCATGGTTGTGTTCCACTAGATGAAAAAGGTGAATTTGCAGAGTTCTATGTTAATGAAAAGTCTTATTCGGGAAAAGTACTTATGGATTATTTTGAAAGCATGAGTAGAAAAGCTTACTTTTCAACATGTGAATATGAAAAATCAGTGGCACTAGATAATATATGGTACGTTTGGTGTGGTGAATTATCAACTTTATTTGGAAAGAGTAAGATGGCTACTTTCGAAAGATACTATATAGAAGATAGCTCGTCACACTTAGAAATTAAAAACTCCTACTTTGAACTTCGAGATAGCGATGAAATATGTATTAAGATATTAAATGAGTTTGGACTTAACTCTAGAAATTCACATATAATAAATGGTCACGTTCCAGTCAAAGTTAAGACTGGTGAGATACCTGTGAAAGCAAATGGAAAATTAATTGCAATAGACGGTGGTTTTTCAAAAGCATATCAAAATGAAACTGGTATAGCTGGATATACTCTTATATTTAACTCACGGGGTATGATGCTTGTAGAACATAAAGCATTTGAATCTAAAGATATATCTATAAACGAAGATCGTGATATGCTTCCTACAAAGGTATTTATAGAAAAAGATCAGCCACGTATGTATGTAGGTGATACTGATATAGGATGTGAAATAAAGGATAATATAAAGGCGTTAAAGGAGCTTTTAAAAGCATATAAAAGTGGTCATATTAATGAAAAAATATAGTGCTAACAAAAAAGAAATAGGAAACTATTTCTTTTTTTGTTATACTTAATTGGGATAAATTGTTTATTTGGCTTTTTAATGTAATTGAGGTGACGATTTGACTAGAAAAAACAAAATTAAGTTAATTTTTTTATTAATAGCCTTGCTAGGATTAGTTGCTTTTATAAAAGTAAATTCTAAAGAGGAAAAAGTTGTTAGGATTTCTATTAATTCAAGCTATGTAGAGAGAATTGAACTGGCTAAAAAGATAATTGATGAAAAAAGAGAAGATGTTTATATAGATAAAAAAATTAAAGTTAATCCTGTAGTATATGATTTAAGATTACTCAGTAATAATTTTGATAGTGAAAAAACCAATAAATATTTCACGAAAGAAGAATTAAGACAAGAGTATATAGGCTTAGTATCTGAGAAAGCAGGTATAACAATTGATGATAATGAGCTTAATGAATATATAA
>JBARWW010000389.1:0-3239 GCA_049647005.1 Acidaminobacteraceae bacterium
TTGATGAATTAGATAGAGAATCCAATAATATTGTAATTTCAAATTTGAATTCAGAAATTATTAAAAAACTAAATTCGAGCTTGAATATACCATATGATTATGAATTAAATCAGTATAAAAGTGATCAGTCATTTAGACTTATTGATCCATTTAACTTAAGCCTCGGTACAATTCAACTCCTTAGAAATAATAATTCTCCTTTTATGGATTTAGTTGTAAGTCATCAAGGTGTGAATGGTAGCAAATTTTTAGCTACATTTTTAACAGATTTAGAATTTGTAAACAAGCTTGAAGGAGATACTGTTTTTGTAAATCAAAATGGATATTATCAAGTTTTTAATACAAATAAGAAATTAGAGAATGAACTAGTAAGTACTAAAACTTTGATTGACAATAATGCCGATGTTAGAGTAAAAAGAGTATCTTTTGAAAATTCGCGTAATTTTATAATGTTTTTAGGCGTTTTACTACTATCGATTATTGTAATTATATTTATTATTTGGTCAAAACCCCATAAAAAATTATAGGGTATTATTAAAAAAAAAAACCCCAAGAAACAGAGTGAAATATCTCTTGTTTCTTGGGGTTTTATTTGTATATGGGAAAGTATCAATGTTACTAACTCATAATTTTCTAGTATTTAATTACTTTGGAGGCATAACTGTTGCCATACCTTTTAATACAAGTTTGTCATTTTGGTTAGTACAGATAGTTTCAAGAGTTGCCTTGTTTTTTTCAAGATTAAGTTCTAGCACTGTCACAGTTGCTTTTATAGTATCACCAAAGTAAACAGGTGCTGTAAATTTCAATTCTTGACCAAGATAGATTGTTCCTGGACCTGGCAGTTGAACTCCTAATACAGCTGATACTAGCCCAGCTGTAAGCATACCATGAGCAATTCTTGATTTGAATATAGAATTTTCTGCTTCAACTTGATTAATATGTGCTGGATTTATATCACCTGTTATACCCGCATACAAGTAAACATCAGTTTCAGTGATGGTTTTTTGGAAATATGCGACTTCGCCAATTGTCATATCGTTAATAGTTTTGCCTTTCATAGTAAAACCTCCCTTATATAGCTTAATACAATGCAATTAACATGCCAATTAAACTTTAACTTATAAGCTCAAAAAGTATAATTAAAGAATATTTAAAAGAATTTCTTCAAATTGATAGAATGTTATGAGTAAATGTTGTAAAGTTTAGTTGACGATTATATGTAAAAAATCAGCAAATTGTATACCTTTGTTATCAATAAAATTGAAAAAGATGATTTGTGTATAGTTTTGTTTACTAATTTTAAAATATAGTGCCTTAAAAGTCTTGTTTTGGTATGAATATTGCATTGATTATTAATGGGAAATAAATATATTGGAGGATAATATGTATCAAAATTTTGATTTTATAAATGAAAATAGAATGTTGTTTGAAGAAATGCGAAATGCAATTATTGTAATTGATGATAAAGGAATTGTAATTAATATTAATCAAAGAGCACTAGATCTTTTAGAAAAAATTAGTGGAAATGTTATTGGAAAATACATATTATCAGTTTATGAAGATTCAAAGTTAATTGAAGTTTACGAGAGTGGATTAATTCAGAGAAATGTAAATATAAATATGAATGGTAAAAAAATAATAAGCTCGAGAATGCCTATCTATAATAATGGCAATATAGTTGGAGCAGTTGCAATATTTGATGATAGAACAAAGATTGAGTCATTAAATCAAAAATTGGAAGCGGAACGTGGAGAAATGGCAATACTAAAGTCAATTTTAGAACTGGCTTATGATGGGATATTAGTTGTTGATAAAAATGGTTATATTACTATGATGTCAAATGCATATAAAAGATTCCTCGGACTTGAAGAAAGCGAAATTATAGGAAAGCATGTGACTGATGTAATTCAAAATACTAGAATGCATATAGTTGCCGAGTCTGGTATACCTGAAGTTAATGACTTTCAAGAAATCAAGGGTGATTATATGGTTGCAACTCGTATACCTTATTATGTAGATGGCAAGCTTGCTGGTGCAATTGGTAAAGTTATCTTTAGAAATGTATCTGAACTTCATAGTATTAATAAAAAACACACAAAAATAGAGCAAGAACTTAGAAATTTAAGATCAGAAATTAGTAGTATACACAAAGCAAAATATACATTCGATCAAATAATTTCTTCGAATTTAGAGATTGCAAAGTTAAAACATCAAGGCAAGAAGATAGCACATACTAAGTCAAGTATTCTAATACAAGGTGAAAGTGGAACGGGTAAAGAACTATTTGCACATGCGATACATAAAGCTAGTAATCGTGATGATATGCCATTTATATCAGTAAACTGTGCAGCTATACCAGAACAGCTTCTTGAATCTGAGTTATTTGGATATGAAAAAGGTGCTTTTACTGGAGCCAATAAAAATGGACGAATTGGAAAATTTGAACTTGCTGATAGAGGAACTATATTTTTAGATGAAATAGGAGATATGCCACTTCAAATGCAAGCAAAGATACTTAGGGTTCTTCAGGATGGTGAAGTTGAGAGAGTAGGATCAAATAGACCAAAGCAAATAGATGTAAGGGTTATAGCTGCAACAAATAGAAATCTAAAAGAGATGGTTAAAGAAAAAACTTTTAGAGAAGACCTTTATTATAGACTTAACGTAATTAATATATTGATTCCTCCGCTACGTGAAAGAAGGGAGGATATAATGCTACTAAGTAAATATTTTATTGATCAATTAAATCAACAAAATCATTTGAAAGTAAGAGGAATTTCTGAAAAAACTCAAATCTTGCTTTCGAGTTATCATTGGCAAGGAAATATTCGTGAACTTAAGAATATTATAGAACGTGCATATAACATAATGGAAGGTGATGATTATATACAACCATATCATTTGCCTGCTTTCCTAAAGAGTTCAGAGCAAAATTATATAGAAGATCCATTAAAACTATTGGTCAATAATTATGAAAAAAAGATGATTCTTGAAAGGCTTATATACTTTAAAGGTAATAAAACTAAAACTGCAAAAAATTTAGGAATGTCCAGAATGTCACTTCACAAAAAAATAGAAAAGTATGAATTGAAATAAAAAATTGTACATTGTGTAAATCATTGTTTACAATTTTCAAAAAACATCCGAAGTTGTAATCTTTAATTTACATAATTGTTAAAAAGCAAGCAAAAGTGTAAAAATAAACTTAAACTTTTTCTTGCTTTTTAACTGAAAAT
>JBARWW010000390.1:0-2636 GCA_049647005.1 Acidaminobacteraceae bacterium
ATCATAAGTGAATCTCTATATAGTGTTCCATCAATATCAAAAAATGCTGCTGTATTCATAGTCTACCTCCTGTCTTAAGACGTTTAAATCTCTTTTTATAGTGTTCTAATAAAGAATTTTCTATTACTAATAATAATAATTATTAAATGCTATTATATCACAAGTGAAGGTGTGAAAGTAATCAAGCCCTAGATTTGAAGAAATAGTCATAAAATCAAATAATAGTTTAAAAAAACTACTAGAAGGTATAGATATAATAGATAAAGTAATAATTAATTATTTGAATTTATACCCCATTTCATAGGGAAAAAATACATAAAATATGAATTTTCCTTTTACATTCACAAATCTAAATATTTTATGCTATAAATTTGGATTTAATAATATAATTGATTTACACTAGGGCAGAATAATTTGTATTTTAAGGAAAAGATACATCGGTTAATTATATGTTTTAGAATTTTCTATGAGATTATTATATGTGGGGGTGAGGGATATGCTACTTTATACTTTAATTGCACTAGCTATAACAACAGGACTTGGATATCTATACGAAACAATTCGAATGAAGATAAACATTGAAAAAGTAATATTTTTAAATAATGAGATGCGAGGAGAACTAAAATTTGAAATAGAAAAAAATAGAAAGATTGATATGTTTATGATCAATAATATTAGAACTATGATTAATGATAAATTTTTGGATATTAAAAAGATAGATGAGTTTAAAATATATAGATTGGAAGCTTCAAAACTTAGACTGGTATATAAGAGTAAAAGAGCAATCCAAAAGCTTGACATATATATAGATTCACAAAACATCACAGTTAAGGAAGTGTCTCTAGACTATATAGATGATCCGGTGGAATTATTTGATATCAAACAACACTAAAAAATGTTTGAAAAAAATTTCCAAGGGTATTAAGTATATAAGATGATACAAAGTATTGTCGGACCTTACCCTTAGTAAGGTTTATATAGATTGTGGTTTCAGGATGTCAAATAGGCGTAGGTCTATAATGCAAAAAAAATATTACTCAAAAATGAATTAAGTGAATTAGACAAAATTTAGTTAAGAACGTTTTGGGAGGAATGCAATATAATTGATGAATCGATAATTACAACTGAATATAAAAACTTTAAACATGCTGAAATCATGAAATAAAGGAGCCAACTATAATATATATAGAAGGCTCCTTTTTGTTTTTGAAATTATAATTTTAAAGTTTGTATAAAGTTTCTAGTAATCCTTGCTGTTATACCCCATACTATGTGATCATCGTGTTCAATAAATATAACTGGATAGGAACTAGTCTTCCAATTATAGTTATCGCCGTTTTGTACCATGTGATATGGAAAATCATCAGGCACTATTAACTTTGATGTTATTTTATATTCCTGACCTTCATTATCTAGAAGGTAATCAAGGGGGATTGTAAATATATTTTCAACTTCATCAGTATTAAGATTAAGTTTACTTTCATCGTAATCTTTTATAAAACCGACGTAGCAGCTGATTATAAGATTAAATGGAGTAATTATCTTTTGTATCTCACCAAGTATTTCAATTGAAGATTTTTCTACGCCAATTTCTTCACATGTCTCTCTTATTGCAGCCTCGCATGAATTTTCATGAGCTTCAAGCTTTCCACCTGGGAAGCAAACTTCGCCGGGTTGAGAGTTCAAATTGGCACTTCTTTTTTCATATAACAAATGTTTTTTTCCGTCAATTTCAACTAGAGGTATTAGAATCGAATAGCTCTTATATCCATTTGGAGTTTTACTTGCATTTATAAGTATATTTTTAATATCAGCATAATTATACATAAAGTCACCTCATTTTAATACATTATAACAGATGTAACTAGTCTAAATGATTTGAAATTTAAATTTAGCGTAATATAATTTTGGGATTTTTATGATAAAATTATAATATTAAAGTGTAAGAGAGAGGGGAAGTATCCTAAATGGAAAAAAAGCATATATTTGTTGTAGACGATGAAAAACATATACGTGAACTAATAGATAAGTATCTTAAGAAAGAAGGATATGAATCAAGTGTATACTCGGATGGTAATGATATACTCATGCAGCTACAGATAAAAAATCCAGACTTGATAGTACTTGATATAAATATGCCAGGCATAAATGGACTTGATCTATGTAAAGAAATTAGAAAGACTAGCGAAATTCCAATAGTATTTGTATCGGCTAGAGATGAAGAGTTTGATAGGATACTTGGACTTGAACTTGGCGGGGATGATTATCTATCAAAACCTTTTAGTCCAAGAGAACTACTAGTTAGAATTAAAAATATATTTAAGAGAATGGAGAAAAATAAACCTAACTCTGATGAGGCAAAGGTTATAATTAGCGACTTGCTTTTAAATAAGCTTGAGAGAACAGTCTATTGCTTGGATAGTGAGATTAAACTTACAACAAAAGAGTATGAACTTATTGAGTTTCTAATAGTAAATTCAAATATGCCATTTACTAGAGAAATCTTAATCGAGCGTATATGGGGGTATGACTATATAGGCGAAACCAGAGTAATTGATGACCTAGTAAAGCGTATTCGCAAAAAATTAAAAGAGGCAAACTCAAAACTAAATATAGAGACGGTGTGGGGATATGGA
>JBARWW010000391.1:0-10106 GCA_049647005.1 Acidaminobacteraceae bacterium
TTGGAAAACAAGGAAATTATATGTGAGCAGCACTTTACACAGCCGCCTGCAAGGTATACAGAAGCAACACTAGTAAAAGAAATGGAAGAGAAGGGGATTGGACGTCCAAGTACATATGCTCCAACTATTAGTACGATTATTAGCAGGGGATATGTAGAGAGAGAGAAGAGATCTTTACTTCCAACAGAACTTGGTGAAATCATTAATGATATTATGGTTTCTTATTTTAAAGACATAGTAAATGCTGATTTTACAGCAGAATTTGAGAACAAGCTGGACTCAGTTGAAGAGGGAAATATTGCTTGGAAGAGCATAATTAGAGATTTTTATGGACCATTTGAAAAAATGATAAAACATGCTGATGAAGCTTTAGATAAGATGGACCTGACTGAAGAAACTGATATAGAATGTACAAAATGTGGAGCATTTATGAATATTAAGCATGGTAGATTTGGTAAGTTTTTGGCTTGCTCTAACTACCCCGAATGTACTCATACAAAAGCTATACTTAAAGAAATTGGCGTACATTGTCCAAAGTGTGAAACCGGACAAGTCGTTGAGAGGAAAACAAAGAAATTCAAGAATTTTTATGGCTGTAGTACTTTCCCTGATTGTGATTTTGTTTCGTGGAACAAGCCGAATGGCAAATTATGTCCTGAGTGTAATTCTTACTTAGTTGAAAAACGCACGAAAAAACTTAATAGAATTGAATGCTCAAGCAAGGAATGTACTTATAAGGAAGAGTTAGAGAACAATGACTAGGAGGTCAATTAAGTGGCTAGAACATTATTAGAAAAAACAAGAAAATTGCATGCTATTATACAACAAACAGAAAAATCTGCGATTTCATTCGTAGATTTATGCAGTCTTTTAAAAGACATATTAGATTCCAACGTATATGTTGCGAGTAAAAAAGGTAAAATTCTTGGAGTTAGCCTTTATGATCACGATGATAGTCCTTTAGAGTTAAACGAAGATACTGGGCGAGAGTATTTTCCAGCTCAATATAACCAAGAGTTATTAAAAGTTTCAGAAACTAGAGTTAACATTACTGAAGATGGATTACTTGCTATTTTTCAAAATGATATCGATTCATATTCTAAGTTTGTTACAATCGTACCTATGTTTGGAAAAGGCGAAAGAATTGGAACTTTAATCTTAGCTAGAAAAGAAAATCAGTATCTTGAAGAAGATATTATTCTTGGTGAGTACGCTGCAACAGTTGTTGGTATGGAAATTATCAGAGCTGTTACTGATGAGTTTGACGAAGAAGCTAGAAAAAAAGCAATAGTTCAAATGGCTATTGGAACTCTGTCTTACTCAGAACTTGAGGCTATTGAACACATATTTAATGAGTTAGATGGAACTGAAGGATTACTTGTAGCAAGTAAAATTGCTGATAGAGTTGGAATTACAAGAAGTGTTATTGTTAACGCTTTAAGAAAGTTTGAAAGTGCTGGAGTAATCGAGTCTAGATCACTTGGTATGAAAGGAACTTACATTAAGATTCTTAACAATAAGTTGACGAATGAGTTAGCTAAATTAAAGAAATAGTATTGTGAATTTGCTTAACTTCAAAATAAAAAAAACAGTAAAAGTCATATGACTTTTACTGTTTTTTTTATTTTGAAAAAAGACCAATGGACAGTATTCTACAAAAAATTAAGTAAATAGTATCTATAACGATGTAAAATCAATAGTTCTATGATATAATATTGAGGAGTAAATTTCAAAATAAAAGTTAGAAGAAATTATGATATATTTAAAGATATATAGTGAAATGCCGATTAATATTGATATAGGGGGGGATTAAAGTGATAAACGAGTCCTTTAAAAACGTTAATTTTCTTAAAAAAGCTATGGATGGTTCTTGGCTTAAAAATAAAGCGATTGCAAATAATATTGCGAATATAAACACTCCAGGCTATAAAAGAGAAGTTGTTAATTTCGAAGATGTATTAAAAAATCAACTTAATATGTCAGGTGGTACTCAGATAAATAAAACTAACGCAGCTCATATGGATAACTATAATGGATATACTCCGACTATAGAAAAAGTTGAAAACACTAGTTTTAGAAAAGATGATAATAATGTGAATATTGATATAGAAATGGCTGAATATAGTAAGAATACGATTCACTTTCAATTCTTGACTAAACAACTAAACAGTCAGTTTTCAAGAATAAGATCAGCAATTAAAGATGGGAGGTAAACACTAATGGGCTTTTTTGATAGCGTACGAATTAGTTCTACTGGTTTAACTGCAGAAAGAGCTAGAATGGATATAATTTCAAAGAATATTGCAAATATAAATACAACAAGAACTGCTAGTGGTGGGCCTTATCGTAGACAAATAGCTATTTTTAGAGAACAAAAATCGACTACTTTTGCAGATGCGCTCAGTATTGCTAAAGGCAATAATACTTCTGGAAATGGAGTTGAAGTAGCTGCTATAGTTGAAGATAAGTCAGACTTTAAAAGAGAATATAATCCAACGCACCCAGATGCAGATGAGGAAGGTTACGTATTACTTCCCAATATAGATTCTATAACTGAAATGATAAATCTTATATCAGCTAATAGAGCTTATGATGCGAATGTAACTGTTATTAATGGTACAAAATCAATGGCCATGAAAGCTCTTGAGATTGGAAGATAGAAAATATAATGGGGTGGAAATTTGAATATTACAGGAATAAATCAGCTTAATCTATCAAAAATTAATAAAGATATTACGGCCGAAAAAAGTAAGACTGATGGATCTGATTTTACAGATTATATCATGAAAGCAATTGATAATGTTTCAAATACTGAAAAAGAAGCTATTAAGCTTGGCGAAATGTTAGCTGTAGGGGAAACGGATAATCTACAAGAAGTAATGGTTGCATCCGAAAAAGCAAATTTAACATTGAGTTTTGCAATTGAAGTTCGTAATAAAGTTTTAACTGCATATAACGAAATTAATAGAATGCAATTTTAATTTATTAATGAATGTATTAATAAAAATATGATTTGAAACTGTTATTAACGAGTGATGTTAAAATAGAAGGGCTATAAATACTATATTTATATCCCTTATTGTATGTATATATGAATATTTGTGAGGTGTAAGATGGGGGAAATATTAAATCGAATAAGAACACAAATTAGTGATTTTTACTCTTCTTTATCTAGAACTAGGCGTTTTGGAATTATTGGCGGTGGAGTCGCGTTTGTGCTTATAGTAGCGATACTTATACTAACTATGACTAGAACGACATATGTCGATTTAGCTGAGGGTGTAACACTGCAAGAATCTGGGGCAATAACTGCAAAACTTGATGAATTAAGTATTAATTGGAAAGATCAAGATGCAACAACGATTCTTGTAGACAAGTCACAACTTAGTAAAGCAAAGATAACACTTGCTGTAGAAGGTATTGTAGATAAAAAAGACTTTACATGGACGGATGCTTTTGCAACAAATTCTATAACAATGACAAGCGAAGAAAAAAGTAAAATGTTTTTAAGAGCAAAGGCTTCAGCACTTGAAGAAGCTATTGAGTTTTTAGATACAATTGATAGCGCACTTGTCGAATTATACACTCCGAATGATAGTACATATCTTATAAATGACGAGAGTAAGTCTAAAGCAAGTGTAATAGTTAAAGTAAAAAATGATATGAAACTTTCAGACGCACAAGTTAATGGTATCGTTATGATTTTAGTTAACTCTGTAAAAGGACTTGAAGCTTCAAATGTATCAATTATTGATAATACTGGTGTAGAGTTAAATCGATCAGGTGATTACAATGATGATAGTTACATAGTAAGTAGCCAATTTGATCTACAGACAATTGTAGAAAAAAGACTACAAGACAGATTATCTGAGTTTTTATCAAGCATTTACGGTGAACGTAACATTAGGGTTATGGCAACTGTTTTGCTTGATTTTGATTCAGAAGAAACTATTACAAAAGCCTTTTCTCCACCAATTGAAGGTGAAGTTACTGGTATGCTAAGAAGTATTTCTGAAATAACAGAAGATGTTGTAAATGGTGACTTAGCGACAGGTGCTACAGGAACTGATTCAAATATTGAAGCTACTAATTATGCTGAGGGTACAAGGGATGGTTCTAATTATTCTAAAGCCTCAAAAACATTAAATTATGAATTAAATGAAATCAATACACAGATTTCTAAAGCAAAAGGATCTGTAAAAGATATATCAATTGGGATAATTATAAATACAGATAGTCTTATTGATAGCACGCTTACAGAAGCTCATATTGCACAAGTAAAGTCTTTGGTTTCAGCAGCCGCTGGTTTAGATACTAGAATTGTTGAAGTTCAAAGTCAGAAATTTGCAGATCCGTATGAGAATCTTGATTTAACATCAAGTGGTGATATAGTTAATAATGGTATTCCAATTTGGTTATTCTTGGTACTTGCAGTTATAGTACTTGCTATAGCAGCTTATGCATTTATTACAATTCGCAAAAGAAACAAGAAAAAAGAAGAATCACATCAAATTGAACTTCAAGAGCAAAAACAAGGTCTGGAAGAAATCTCTATGGAAAATAATGATCAATCTAGTCCCAAATATCAAATCGAGAAATTTATCGATTCTAATCCTGAAGCAGTTGCGCAATTATTACGCGCATGGATTAACGAAGATTAGGAGAGTGTGTAGATATGGCTAAAAAAGGTGGAATGAGTGGAAGGGAAAAAGCGGCGGTACTTCTTATCGCGCTTGGTCCTGAAAAATCGGCTCAAATATTTAATAAACTACCAGATGATGAAATAGAAGATTTAACATTAGAAATTGCAAATATGAGACGAGTTACTCCAGAAGAAAGAGAAGGAGTTCTAGAAGATTTCTATCAAATATGTCTTGCCCAAGAGTTTATCTCTGAGGGTGGTATTGGATATGCTAAAGAAGTACTAGAGAAGGCAATGGGATCACAAAAAGCTCTTGAAATTATTAATAAGTTAACTGCGTCGCTTCAAGTTAGACCATTTGATTTTGTTAGAAAAGCAGATGCATCTCAACTACTAAACTTTATACAAAGTGAACATCCGCAAACACTTGCACTTATATTATCTTATCTTTCACCAGGACAGGCCTCAACGATACTTGCGGCACTTCCTCAAGATAAACAGGCAGATGTTGCACAGAGGATTGCAACAATGGATAGTACTTCTCCAGAGGTTATTAAAGAAGTTGAGCTTGTGCTTGAACGTAAACTTTCGTCTATGGTTACACAAGATTATGCTTCTACTGGTGGTATTCAGTCTATTGTTGACATACTTAACTCTGTTGACCGTGGAACTGAGAAGTTCATTATGGAGACACTTGAAATTCAAAACGCTGATCTTGCTGAAGAAATCAGAAAGAGAATGTTTGTATTTGAGGACATCATGACTCTAGATAGTGTTTCTATTCAGAGATTTATTAGAGAAATTGATAATAGTGAGTTATCAATCGCTCTTAAAGGTGCTACTGAAGATGTTAAAGAGATTATATTCTCTAATATGTCTAAGAGGATGTCAGAAATGCTTGGTGAGGATATGGAATTTATGGGACCTGTTAGACTTCGTGATGTTGAAGAAGCGCAGCAAAAGATTGTTAATGTAATCAGAAAACTTGAAGAAGCTGGTGAAATTATTATCGCTAGAGGTGGAGGAGATGAAATAATTGTCTAAAATCTTTAAAGCTTCAAAAGTAGTTCTAGATAATAAAAAATTCAAACTATCAACTGAAATTGTTGATCCTTTTGTTTTAGAGGAAATACAAAAAAACTCGATTCCGATGGAAACATCCGAGAGTCGTCTCTTGAATAGTAAAAAAGTACGTGAAGATACTGAGAAACATATTGAAGAAGCCGCTATTGAAGCAAGAGAAAAAATAGAAGATGCAAAGATTGAGCATGAGAGGATTATACTTGATGCTTATGACGGTGCCAAAGAAATTCTTGAAAAAGCTAAAGTAGATGGTCATAGTGAAGGCTATAAAGAAGGGTATGATCTTGGATATAGCGAAGGTAAAGCCATATATGAAGCTGAAATTGACGAAGCAGTTCAGATAAAAAAAAATGCAGTTGAAACTTATAAAGCTATGATTGAAAGTGCTGAATCAGAGGTTATCGAAGTTGTAATATCTTCTATAGAAAAAATACTTAATAAAACGATAGAGGAAGACTCAAGTTATATTGAGGGTGTTATAAAAAGTGCTCTTGAAAAATGTGCTTTTACAACGCAACTTACACTTAGAGTATCAAAAGAAGATTTTGAATACGCAAATAGTATAAAAAATAAGATAGTAATTTTGGTTGAAAATATTGATGACCTAATAATAAAAATGGATCCAGCACTTATAGTTGGAAGTTGTGTTATAGATACAGTTTCGGGAAGTGTTGACAGTAGTGTTTGGTCGCAGTTTGAACAGATTAAAGCTATTTTCGAAGAAATGCTAAAAGGTGATTAATATGGAGCTACCCTTAAATAAATATCTCGAGGAAGTTAATAAGGCAAATCTTATAACTTACTCAGGAAAAGTTTCAAAGATAATTGGATTAACTATAGAATCTATTGGTCCTGCTGTTGAACTTGGTGAGATATGTAGTATATATCCTCTAAAAAATAAGTCTCCAATTGAAGCTGAGGTAGTTGGATTTAAAGATGAAATAGTTCTTCTAATGCCACTTGGTGAAATTGGTGGAATTGGCCCTGGTAGCAAAGTTGTTGCCAGAGGACATTATCTTCAAATCGATGTAGGTGAAGAAATGCTTGGTAGGGTCTTAAGTGGACTTGGAAATCCAATTGACGGTGGTGCAAAACCTTTTACAACTTCAAAATATGATGCATATAATAGTCCGCCAAATCCCCTACTTCGTAAGAAAATCAGGGAAGTGTTACCACTAGGCATAAAAGCAATTGATTCAATGATTACATGTGGAAAAGGGCAGAGAATAGGTATATTTGCAGGATCAGGAGTTGGTAAGAGTACTCTTATGGGTATGATGGCAAGAAATACGACTGCAGATGTAAATGTTATTGCACTAATAGGTGAGAGGGG
Source organism: Acidaminobacteraceae bacterium (assembly GCA_049647005.1). Classification (GTDB taxonomy): domain Bacteria; phylum Bacillota; class Clostridia; order Peptostreptococcales; family Acidaminobacteraceae; genus JBARWW01. The sequence continues at coordinate 7,059 of JBARWW010000391.1, forward strand.
TCGAGAGGTAAGAGAATTTATTGAGAGTGATCTTGGTGAAGAAGGACTTCGTAGATCTGTTGTTATAGTTGCAACTAGTGATCAACCGGCTCTTGTACGTGTTAAAGGAGCTCTTCTAGCTACGGCAGCAGCAGAGTATTTTAGAGATCAAGGAAAAGATGTTCTTCTTATGATGGACTCATTAACTAGATTTTCTATGGCTCAACGTGAAGTCGGACTAGCCATTGGAGAGCCACCTGTAAGTCGAGGGTATCCACCTAGTGTTTTTGCAGAACTTCCAAAACTGCTTGAGCGAGCGGGAACGAGTGATGAAGGCTCTATAACAGGACTTTATACTGTTCTAGTTGATGGTGATGATTTTAATGAACCTATTACGGATGCTGTTCGAGGTATACTTGATGGACATATACTTTTATCAAGAAAGTTAGCTGATGTTGGTTATTACCCAGCTATCAATATAATCGGTAGCGTAAGTAGAGTCATGCCCTTACTAGTATCTGAAGAACATATGAAGATGTCGCGTAATATTAAGGAAATTGTTTCTACATTTAGAGATGCAGAAGATCTAATAAATATAGGTGCTTACAAACATGGGACTAATCCTGCAATTGACCTCGCTATAGATAAGCAAAGTGAGATTAATGCATTTTTGACACAAGGGATGTATGATAGGCATACTTTTGAAGAAATTACCAAGACATTGATGGGGATTTTGGATTAATAGAAACTTAAAAATCGCAAAATTATTTATAACTTCTAACATTCACATGTGAGGTGTTTATGGCAGGATTTAATTTTAGATATGATAGTATTTTGAAAATGCGAGTAGATGCTGAAGAAGAAAAGAAAAATATTGTGAGTAGATTGAATTCAGAATTAAGTATTCTAGAAAATAATCTTCAAAATGCCTATAATAATAAACAAAAACATATTGAAGAATTTGAATTGATGCTAACAAATGGTTGTAAAGGTTATGAGTTAAGTTTTATTCAACAAGCTAATAATTTTCATGAAGAAAATATAAAGAAAATCAAGTTGAAAATAAAAGAAAAAAAATTTGAAGTAGAAGATGCTTACAAAATATATATTGAAGCTGCAAAAGAACGTAAAATTATGGAAAAGCTAAAAGAAAAGAAAGAAGAAGAATTTATAGAAGTTTTTAATAAAAAGGAAGAAAAAACGATGGAAGAAATCGTAAATTACAAGAATTTTAAAATGAGTGGTGATTAAATGTCAGAGAATAATAAGAAAAAAGGCGGGTCAATAAAAACAATACTACTTATATTAGTTATATTTGTAATATTACCAACTCTAGTACTAGGTTCGGTATATTATTTTAGCGATCCTTTCAAAGACAAAGTAAATAGTTTTGCCTCGAATGTACCAGGGCCTTTGGGCAATTATTTTAGTGCTTTACCTACTGCGGGTGAAGTTTCAGATCAGATAAAAACAATTGGTGATTATATGCTGAGTGTAGAAACTCAAAGAGCTGTAGATAAAATGTTAGTAATTAAATCAGAAGATGAGGTTGTATATAATCAAGTTGTAAAAAGCATGCTTAGACTAAATCCAAATAGAACAGAGGCTATTTTAGAGGAGATTAGACGGAGTACTGTAAAAAAAGATCTTATTGCAAACACTATAGATCAGATAGATAAAGAGTCAGTTGATGATTTAACACTTCAAGCTGACTATCTGCAGTCGCTTTCAACATCAACAGCAATCGAAGAGATGAAAAAGATTATATCGAGCTCTATTAATGGATATAAGGATTTAGCAAAAATATTGTCAATTATGGATCCATTAAAAGCTGCTGAACTTATGGGTTTTTTAAGTGATGATGATTTCTCTAAAACGATGCAATATGTAGAATCTGAAAAAGCAAATCTTATAAAAACTGAACTTGTAGCTGAAAGCAGTAGAGAAACTGAACTAAAACATATAGCTGAAATTTATTCAACAGATAATATTGCAAAACTAGTTGATTTAATTGGCAATACTGATAATTACACTATTTCAGAACTTGCGGTTCTTTATAAAGAGCTTGGAACTGTTAAGGCGGGAGAAATTCTTTCAAGAATTAGCGATGATGAATTTGTCTTCGATCTTATTAACAATATTAAAGGAAGTGAGATATTAGCGAGTGGAGAAGATAAAATTACAAAAGATATTCTTAATTCGCTAAAGATTCATAAAGAATTTGACGATAATATTAAAGAACTGACAGATATCTATGTAAAGATGAGTAGTGATAAAGTTGCTTCTCTTATAAAGAATCTAGTTAGAAACAGTTCCGACCCTAAAGTATATACTCTTGAAAGTGGTGAGAACATTGTAATCACTGATGAGGCGCTAGCTTTAGGTGTGCTAAATAATTTCACTCAAAATAAAGTGAGTGAGATACTTGGACTATTAGACGATAATCTGGCAACAGATCTATCTAAAAAAATGACATTACCAACAAATTAGGAGGTGAAGTAAGTGACATTTGCTGTTAGCTCTACAAATGTATCAGGAGCTATAGGAGGCGTAAATCAAAGTATAAAGCCAAATTTAGATACTGATAACGGTTTTGATAGAATTCTTGACTCGCGAGTTGAAAAAACAATTGATCAAAACCGAAGAAACAATTCACAAAAAACAACAGACAAACCAGTTTATGAGTTTAAATCAAAAGAGAATAATATGAAAAGACCTGCAAGTGAACTTTCAAAGAGTGATGAAGTAACAAGTAAAGATCAAAAACAAGTAAATAAATCATCAGATGATCGGATAGTTAGGTTGAAGAAACTTGCTAAAGAGATCAAAGAAGGTGAAGGGCTAGACGAAAAAGAAATTAAAGAGTTAAAAGATCAATTAGTAACTTTGGTTGAGAGTCTTTTATCCACTGAAACAGAACTTACAGATGAACAAATTACAGAATTATCAGCATTCTTAGGTGAACTAAGTGAAGTTCTTACAGCGGTTGAAGGAAAGCTTGAAATTGTTTTATCTGAATTACAATTGTCTAATGATAAATTTAGTAATGATACAGGAAGTAATGATACA
>JBARWW010000392.1:0-3422 GCA_049647005.1 Acidaminobacteraceae bacterium
TTGTGGCGCTACAGAAACTGCAATAGTGAGACTTGCCTCACTTGTGCTAGTAACTTTATTTTCATTTGCTCCACTTGATTTACAAGCTGAAGTAAATATTAATATTAGTAATAGTAGAAGTAATATAGATAATATATTTTGTTTTCCTTTTGCTCTTGAATATGGCTTGACTTTTTTTCTGAAATTTTTCATATAATCAGTCCTTTCTATTTTTAAGTTACACTATTGACTTATACCCATTTATTATACATTAAATTAGTAATTTTTGGTTTTGATAAGTAAAATAGCTACTTATTAAATAATTTAACAATGTAATCGATAAAAAAGTATTATTAGAAGATAAAAAAACTTTTGTAATGACTACAATTTGAATTGTATTATCAATTGCTAGAGATGTCAATCGCAAATGTAAGTATAAAAATGAAGAATATTGATAAGTCACAACATTTTTTTGCCTATTTTATAAAATCTATTTATAAACATTGATCTTTAATAAAATAATAAGACATATAACATTGACATTAAAGTTACTTGGTGTTATTATCATGAAGAAAAGAATATGGTCAGTTCTTCAGGGCAGGGTGTGATTCCCTACCGGCGGTATAGCCCGCGAGCCAGAGATGGTTGATTTGGTGTAACTCCAAAGCCGACAGTTAAAGTCTGGATGAGAGAAGAATAAAAGTTGTTTGCTTAATGAATTTTTAAGTCCCTGAAGTTAATCTTAGGGGCTTTTTTGTTTTTGTTAAATGATATTTCACAATTTTGCAATATCAAATTTAGAAAGCAAATATAACAAAGTCTTTAAATTAGCTTTTAAAATGACCACTAATTTAAAGGAGGATGTAGCTATGACTACAAATACAAAAAAGAAATATGATTTGAGTACACGATTAAAGATTACACTACTTGGTGTAATTGCATTTATCATTATGTTTTTAGAATTACCGATACCAATTTTCCCTGTGTTTTTAAAAATTGATGTGAGTGATGTTCCAGCATTAATTGCAGGATTTGCACTTGGACCAGTTGCAGGAGTTTTAGTTGGATTATTAAAAAATGTACTACATCTATTAAAGACATCAACTATGGGTGTTGGGGAGCTTGCAAACTTTTTAGTAGGAGCAGCTATCGTAATTCCGTCTTCTATTATATATAGAAAAGACAAGTCTCGTGCAAGCGCAATAAAGGGTCTTTTAGTTGGATCTATAGGTATGGCACTTATGGGTGCATTTGCAAATTACTTTATACTAATACCATTCTACGAAAAGGCTATGGGATTCCCAGTTGCAGCTGTAGTTGGTATGGGTTCAGCAATCAATAGCGCTATTGTAGACTTACCTACATTTATTTTATATGCAATTGTTCCTTTTAATTTACTAAAGGGTATAGTTGTAAGTGTGGTTACTGTTATGCTTTATAAGTATGTATCACCTCTTTTAAATAAGGGATTAAAATAACAAATTATATTGAGACTTAATATTAAAAGAGATGATTTCATTAGAAATCATCTCTTTTGTGCTTAAAACTAGCTTTGAAATAGTAGCATTTCAAACTAAGATAATGGTATTACTTGGCGCCCATATCACCCATTTGGCTCATGAAAGACATAGCCATTTCTATCATTTTTGTTAGTTCAACACTTACAACTTCCATAAGTTCTTCTTCTTTTCCTTCAGTAACAGTTAATCTAATAACATTTTTTCCGATTTCAAGTTGTTTAAAATCGACTCCAAGAATTCGCTCAACTTCACCTTTAAGTTGTGATTTAGCATTATCCTCAGCTAAGTAAGAAACAAGATGATCTTGAAGAGATACTAAAATTCTCTTATTATCATCAAGCTTAATTGATTTTATGAACATTGATAGTTCCATATATACACCTCTTTATTTTGAATTTTATAGTATGTTTGCCGTCTTTAAATCAGGCTTTATACTAAATTATATTATAACACTAATAATTAATATACTAAATACTTATAATTAAAGGGTTATCAACTTAAACGCATGGGTAGTATAAATTAGGGATAAGTCGAAATTTGTCTAAGAAAAACAAAAAAGTATATTACTATATAAATAGACCTGAAATTATACATAAAATTTCTAAAAAATGAGTTGAAAGTTACACATGTGGTATTAATATCTTATAGGTTAACGCACTGTAGCATAGGTAAGGGGGATCTTATGTTTGAATTAGAAAATAAACAAACTAAATTTGAATACCAATGGGATGTTTATTTTATTGGTGACTGTGAAAGAATCTATAAAAATGCAATAGACCAATTTAAGGGCGAAATATATTTGGGTAAAAATTTTGATTTTAAATTTTATAAAAATTATGATGAATTTATTGGAAAAATTGGTATGTACGGGCCGCCGATTATTTTCCTATGCGATAAATGTTTAGAATCTCGCGAAATGACATTTTCAGCGATTGATGTTATAAAAAGAATTAGAGAAGATATTGAGAACCAAAGTACAAGAATTATACTTGTTAGCGATGAAGGTCCAGTTGATGTTAAAGATCACATATTAAAATATGACATCAACGATATAAGGAAACAAGAAGATTTAATGGGAATTAACTTATATACAACGATAATATCTTCAGTACGAACTTATGATGGATTAATTAAATTAATTGATTCAGAGTATGAGTTAAATAAAGCAAAGATAAGAGCAAATGAATCACTAAAGTTCAAAAGTAGATTTTTAGCTAAAATGAGCCATGAAATTAGAACTCCTCTTAATGGTATGATGATAACTTCGCAGCTATTATATGAGTCAAATTTAAATGAAGAACAAGCAGAATATGTTGAAATTATAAAAAAATCCACCAATAGATTGCTTCCTATAATTAATGACATTATAGATCTTTCGAAAATCGAATATGGAAAGCTTAAGATACAAAGCAAAAAAATGAATTTGGAAGACGAAATAATAGATATAGTTTCTAATATGAAATATCATGCAAAAAGCAAGGGATTAGGACTTCACTATGAAATTGATAGTGATGTTAGTAGGAATTTAATAGGGGACCATGATAGGCTTAGGCAAGTTTTAATAAATCTATTAAATAACAGCATAAAGTTTACTGAAAAAGGTTATATCGGTTTAAAATGTAGACTTGTAGGTGATAAGGATACATCGCAAAGTATAAGATTTGATGTTGAAGATACAGGTGTTGGTATACATAAAGATGAATTAGAGAATATATTTGATGTTTTTAATCAGACTGAAGTCGGATGTAGTAGTGGTGGTTCAGGTCTTGGTTTATCTATATGCAAGGAGCTTATTGAACTTATGGGCGGAAATATTAGAGTTGATAGTTATCATGGCATTGGATCGAAATTCTATTTTGAGTTAGAGTTTGAAAAGAATTTGCAAGAAATAGCTAGCAAAGATAATTTTACAAAGATATATAA
>JBARWW010000393.1:0-8470 GCA_049647005.1 Acidaminobacteraceae bacterium
GTTAAAGTATATTGATGGTTGGAATATAGAGCGTGTTAGAATTGCTGAACTATACAGAAAATACCTATCAGAAAGCATAAATATAACACCAAATTATCAAGATGATGGTAGTCATGTATTTCATCAATATGTTGTAAGAGTACCTAATAGAGATAAAGTACAAAGTTTGATGGATAAGCAAGGTATTAAGACACTTATTCATTATCCGGTTCCCATATTCGATCAAAAGGCATATGAGGAATTAAGCTATATTGGAAATGAATTTGAGCTTACGCGAAAACTTGCTAATGAAGTTCTAAGCTTACCTATTTACCCGGGTTTAAGCGAAAGAGATATTATGAAAATTTCAGAGGTCTTATTAAAAGCCTTAAAGGACGTATAAAATGAATATTGCCTTTTTAGGAAATTTGGGAAATGTTTCATACAAAATGTGCAAGGCTATAAATTTAAATTCTGACTATAAAGCATTTTTGCTTCTATCAGAAAGTGAAACTAGAAATATGAGAGTGGGTAATCCTCTTTGGGAAGACAGAAATTCAAAAGAGAATGATTGGATTATACAACCTACAATAGATGGTATAAGCAGATACTCAGGATATAGACGAATAATACAATATATTAGGACTGTTTTAGACATGAAGTATAAGATGAAAAAATACGATTATGTATTTGCGTCAACTATGAATAGTATATGGGCTTTTTTTTCAGGAGTTGAATATTATAGTATGACAACAGGTGCAGACATAACAGAGTTAGCTTTTGAAAAGTCAATTTTCGGCTTTTTCTATAGAAAATCACTTTTTAAAGCGCAAAAGGTTTTTCTTTTAAATACAAATCAGATAAAGTTTGCTGAGAAATTAAAGCTTAAAAATTTTGTGTATTTACCATTTTCAATTGATACGTCAAAATATTTTTGTTCAATTAATAAGCAATCTAGCAAATTAAGAATACTTCATTCTTGCAGATTAGATTGGATAGATGAAACACGAACATCAATTAAGAAAAATGATATATTTTTCAAAGGTTTTGCGAAATTTTATAATGAAAATGAAAAGTATGTTGATGAAAATATCGAATTAATTGTATTTAAATTTGGAACTGAAGAAAATATTAATGCAACAATACAACTAAATAAAGATCTAGGTATTGATAATGTCATAAAATACATAGAGGTTTGTGATAAGGATTTACTTATAGAAGAATATTCAAAATCAGATGTTGTTATAGATCAATTTTCACTAGGTGCATTTGGTTTAAATTTCTTGGAAGCAATGTCATGCGAGAATATTTTGATAACGTACCTTGATACAGATGACATTAAAAAATGTTATGATAAATCTCCACCAATATTTAACTCCAAAACAAGCGATGAAGTATGTAATTCAATAAGAAGTATAGTTGAATTTTCGAATGAAGAAGTTGAAAAAATGAAGAAAGAATCAAGACAGTGGATTATTGAAAATCATGACGATAATGAAGTGGTGAAAATAATAAAAATAATGATTGAAGAGGAGAATTTAAGTGAAAAGTAACGTTAAAAATGAAGAATTTTATGTGGATATAATTGGTAATACTAGGTTGACAGCAAATAATCATTTTGAAAAATGGATGAACGATTATTATTTTAAATCAAATGGTAAAATTATCAAAAAATACTTTTTGAAATTGAATATAAAAGTAGATCAAGTTTTAGATATTGGGTGTTCACATGGATCATATTATGAATTATGGGATGAGATGGGCATGAGTGAAAAAATAGGTGTAGATATATCAGAAGATAGATTAAATGAGGCTATAAAAAAAGGGTATAATGGTTTTTTATGCAATGCAACAAGTTTACCTTTTGAAGATGATTCTATTGAATTTGCATCAAGTAATGATATGTTTGTTCATGTTCTTATAGATGATGATAAAGCAAAAATTATTGCGGAGGCATATAGAGTGTTAAAACCGGGAGGTTACTTTATATTTAACTATGCACCAACCTTAGGTCATGGTTTTAAAGAAGACTCAGTGCTAAAGTATTGTAACTTTAGAGAACTTGATACTATGATTGATTTAGTTAAAGAAAATACAGGTTTCAGCATAGTTGATATTAAAGCGTCACATTATAAGCACAGGTGGTTTAAAGGATCACATTATATTCTACCAAGACTTCAAACTAGAGTTATAATGCCACTGTTAGATAAGTTTAAGCAATATAGTTTGCTTGACGAATCTCTATATAGTTATATTATAGTCAGAAAACCAGAATAGGGGATTTAGTGTTATGAAGATAAAGGATATTACTAGCAAAAAAGAATGGGAGGATTTTTTCAGAGAAAATGACGAAACTCCGATACATTCTAGTTCGGCATATATTGAGTATCTTGAGAGAATAGGATTAAAAATTAAAAAGTGTAAATCTGTAAATGACAGTGGAGATTTAAATGCGATTTGGTACAGTGCATATGATTATAAAAAATTAACGTACTATGTTTATGGTCCCTATCTGTCAATTCAAAATCAAAGAAAAACTGAAATTTCAAGAAGTTTATTAATTGATATGATAGATAGCATAAAAAATAAATTTATTAATAGAATAATTTTGAATAATGATTTCTACGGAACACATGGAATTTATGATAATTGTGGAGAACTTCTTAAGTCGAGTGGATTTAGTATTGAATCAAAATACACATACTTAGTAGATTTAGATTTAACTAGCCAAGACTTGTTTTCTTCTTTTAAGCGAAATCTTAGGAAATCAATTCGTCAAACAGAAAAAAACTTGACTGGGTATGAATTTTTCGAGTTCAATAATTGTAAAAAAGATGCAAAAGAATTTTATACTATCATAAATCAAAATCGAATAAGAAATTCAATAACACCTTATGTTTTTGATGAAGTTTATGCAATTTGTTATGATTTTAGAATGTTTGGAATAAGAAATTCAAATGGACTTTTATGCGTTTTAGGTGCTTATACATACTCCGATTACGTTATTGAAGCTGGAATTGGAACTTCTAATTATGCTTATGACAATAAAATGTATGTTGGTGATCTGTTAAAGTGGAAAATGATGGAGAAGTTTTCCGAAGAGGGTTTAAAAAAATTTGATTTAGCGGGTTTTGAAAAAGAGCCCAAAGATGAAAAAGAGGCTGGCATTGCACAATATAAAGCTAAGTGGGGTGGAGTGGAACATGAATACAAAGTATATAAGTCAGTTCCAAATGCTATTACTATAATAAAAAAAATCAAAACTCGAATTTTAAAAAAATTATAAAGGAAATATAATGGAAAATTCAAAAAACAATTTCAGGAAATTTTTAAGAGATATGTCTATTGTTTTTTCAACTGATATATTTCTAAAGTTAAAAGCATTTATAATTATCCCTATAATCACTAGAATGATGGGTGTTACAAATTTTGGATTGTGGACTCAAATTAATGCTTTTGTTACACTTTTGATAACAATTTTAATGATAGGAATACCAGCTGCACTAATAAGGTTTTTACCTGGTAAAGATAAAGAAGAGTTTGATAATGATTTAGTTATGATGTTTACGATATTGCTTTCATCGTTAATCCTAGGGTGCTTGGTAATATATATATTTAAGGATATAATTTTAAAAATTGTATTTGATAATAATATAGGTGTTATAAGTATTTATCTGGCTATGTTATTAATTGTATCAAGATCGCTTAAAACATTTATTCAGATATATTATAGATCAATTTTAGCAGTAAAATATTATTCGTTATCAATAATTATAGAATCTTTCGTAGGATTATCGTTATTGGCCACATTTATTAATATTGAATTATCAATTAATAGTATTATTTACTCATTTATTGCTACTGATATATTAATAGTAATAATTGGTGTAGTAAAGATATTAAAATCAGTAGAAATTCGCAGACCTAATTTTGAACGAAAATCGATATATTTAAGATTTTCTATACTTACGCTTCCAATAGCGATATCAAATTGGATTAATAATTCAATTGATAGATTTTTTATAGGATATTTTTTAGGAACATTTCAAATGGGTCTTTATTCGGCGGCATATAGTATATCTTCAATGGTTATTTCTATAATTGCATCACCACTATGGATTGTTTTTCCAACAATGATTAATAACTTGTGGAATGCTGGCGAAGAAGATAAAGCTAAGCGATTAATTGAGAGGGCTATTATTTATCAGTTAGTGGTTCTGGTTCCGATAGGGTTTGCTTTCGCATTTTTTGGAAAACCATTATTTGTATTATATCTTTCAAATTCATTTGAAGAAAGTTTTATATTGGTAGGATTTATAGTTGTGTCCTATATTTTTTATATGACAAGCGCATTTTTTGAAACAAGTATAAATTTAATAAGAAAGCCTGAGTTTGTATTAGTAAACTATATGGGTTGTTCTGTCTTTAATATAATATTAAATCTGATTTTAATAAGATGGATTGGGACTATTGGTGCTGCAATAACAACCTTATTAACTATGATGAGTTTATGTGTATTAAACTACATTAGGGCAAATCGTGAGATGAATATAAAAATTAAAAATTTTGATGTTATTAAAATTTTTAGTATTGCAGGGATTGTTTTCCCTGTGTTTACAATATTCTTTGTTGGAAATTTACGAAGTATGGTGTTGATGTCTTTAATTTCAATAACTGTGTATATACTGCTAATATTGAAATTTAAAGTTATATCATATAATGAAGTTCGATTTTTGAAAAAGAGCATAATGAATAAATGATGAGTATGATTTAAAATGCAGTATAGGAGGAAACATTGAAAAAACTACTTAGTGACCTAAAGTGTTTAGAATGTAATTCAAACTTACATAAAATAGATGGAAAATTTAATTGTGAGAATTGTAATAGTAAATTTAATATAGTTAAGAATGTGCCTATACTTATGGAAGAGTATAGCCTTGAAGGCAAAACTATCATAAAGAGTCCAGTTACCTATGAGAATATAATTGATATTCTTAAGATGAATTATAGTAGTGGTTTAAAGGTACTTGAAATTGGTGCTGGACAGTCTCAATACCGAGAAATTTTTGATCATGAGGATTATGTTTCTTCAGATATAATAACAGATTACACTAGGAATCTTATAGGTGTAGATCTTATATGCGATTGCAAAAATTTACCATTCGATGATGGCAAATTTGATATAGTGTTTTGCTCAGGGGTTTATAATTTGCTTCCTGAGGTTGGAAAATGTACAGGTGAGATAAGTCGTGTATTGAAAAAAGGTGGCAAGTTTTTGGATTTTGATTATTGTTATAGAACTCAAATAAAACTTAGTGATCATGAAAAATCACATAATGCTTATAAAGATGATTTTTATGTTGATATATTTGAATCAAATAATTTGAAAATCAATTTTATTACAAATACTAATTACAATTATCTTAATAATAAAGTTATTGCTAAATTGCTGAATTTATTATCAAGGACACCATTTTCAAAACTTATAGATAAGTATTTCCACTGGAGAATAATCGAAGGTATAAAAAAATAATTGCTATATATTTAATTTGTATTAGTTTGGAGGTATCGCTAAATGAATCAAAAGATAGTTATATTAATATCTGATCAACTAACAAATATAGTTTCAAAAGGTGAAGTTACTAATAGATACTATAATCCAAATAATATATTTGATGAAGTTCATATAATTATGAGTAATAATGATATTGTAAGTGAAGAAAATTTTAAAAAAGTTCAGCTAATGTCTGGAAATGCGAAACTCTATTTATATAATGTACCGTTCGGAATAAAAGAAGTTATTACGACTTGCGGATTTAGACCTATTCTTATGAAAAGATGGAGTAAAAAGATTCATTCAATTATAGATTCTATTAATCCTTCAATAATAAGATCTCATGGTAATTTTGTTAATTCCTTTGCAGGTGCAAGTTATAGAGCTAATAGCGACATAAAGTTTATAATGTCACTTCACACTATATATGATGCAAGTGTAGATAAGAGGATCAAGAGAAAAATATTGATCAAGCTATTAAAAAGATCTCAAACGTATGCACTTGAAAAAGCTGATTGTATAGTATCTGTGTATTCTTCAATACAAAAAACTATTGATACAAAATTTGAAGGTAAGAGTATTATAATATATAATTCTGTTAATCCAAATATAAATAGTAGAAAAGAAGATTACTCTATAGGTGATACTATTAATATAGTATCCTTTGGCCGTCAAATAGTTGGTAAAGATCCAACGGAGATACTTAAAGCTATTAAGAATATAAAAAATTCAAAACTCACTTTAATAGGTGATGGAAGTCTACATGGAAAAATAGTTGAATTAGTTAATGAATTGAAAATAACTGATAGAGTCGAAATAATAAAATCAATGGATAATACTAGACTAATAGAGTTAATAAAAAAACAAGATATGGTTCTAATTCCTTGTGATTATGATGGTATACCTAAAACTGTTATTGAATCACTTTTAATAGGAATGCCAACTATAGTTACAAAAATAGATATAGGTGAATATGATGGAGATCATATTTTACAGGTTTATAATGAGGAATTAAAATATACTGAGATGATTTTAGAGTTGGCAAATAGTTTACCTATGAGAAAAAATATAGGTGATAGAGCCTATCGGCTTGCAAATGATAATTGGAGTCCTAGAGGTATGGAAAAAAAGTATTCAGATCTATATATAAAATATATGAAGAAGGTGTAAAAATGATAACATTAAGAAGACTTAAAAAAATAATTAGTCAACCGAGTATGTTGTACTTTTATGCACTAAGTAAAACTAATAAGGTTAAATTGTTTAAGTTGGTATCAGATAAGCTAGAAGATCAAAATATCAGTGGATTAAAATTTGTGCTATCTTTTGATTGTGATACAGATTTAGATATAGAAGTAGTTGAAGATGTTAATAATAGGCTTATTGAAAGTGGAGTGCATGCAGTGTATGCTGTTCCAGGAGAACTATTAATAAAAGGTAAAAGTGTGTATAAGATTTTAATGAATTCAGGATGTGAGTTTATAAATCATGGATATCGTATACATACTATAAAAGATGAAAGTGGTAAATATGCAAGTGTATTTGACTACCATCTTGTCAGCGAAGATGAAGTAGTAGAAGATATAGTTTTAGGAGATAAAGTACTAAAAGATGAGTTTAATTATAAACCAAGAGGATTTCGAACACCTCACTTTGGCTCTTATCAAACTAGAGCTCAACTAAAATTATTATATAAGACTCTTGAAGAAAAAGAATATACATTTTCAACTTCAACGATTCCTCATTTTGGATTCAAAAATGGTATGGTTTATAAAGAAGGAAATCTAATTGAATTTCCTATTTCAGGTATGATAAGTGAACCACTTAGAATATTTGATTCATTTTTATTTTACAATCAAATAAATGCTAAGTTTGATGAAGATAAGTACTATGAAGAAGGACTTAAGATATTAGAATTCTATAAGGCGAATCCAAATTTGTCTGGTGTAATAAATATATATGCAGATCCAAGTCAAATTTACGAGAGTCATAAGTTTTTTAAACTTATGAAGGAATTTGCTCAAATCGGAGAAAATAAAAATTATTCGGAAATTTTAGATGAAAAAAGCGCATTTTAAAATAATTTATATTAAGGGGTATTTATATGAAAATTTGTATGGTCGGTTTGGGGTATATTGGTTTACCAACAGCATGCTTACTTGCGAAAAATAATGATGATATAGTTTACGGATTTGATACAAATGTTCAACTTATAGAAAAAATCCGTAATAATACATATGAAACAAGTGAGTTTCTATTAAATGAAATACTACATGAGGTTGTTAGTAGGGAAAAGCTTATAGTTTCAAATGAAATTCCTAAAGCTGAGGTTTATATAATTGCGGTTCCAACACCATTTAATGATGATAAAACTTGTGATACAAAATATATTGAGATTGCCACAAGAGACATTGCTAAAGTAATAGAAAAAGATGGACTGGTTATATTAGAATCAACCGTAAGCCCTGGTACAACGGAAAAAATTGTTGAAAGTATTTTGAGTGAAGAAACTGACTATGAAATTGGCGTAGATTTGCATATTGCGTATTCAGCAGAGAGAGTAATTCCAGGTAAAATCATTTATGAGTTAGAACATAATGATAGAATTGTTGGTGGGACAACTCCGTTGTCATCAAATAAAGCAAAAGAAGTATATGAAATCTTTGTAAATGGAGATATCCATCTTACTGATTGTGTAACTGCCGAGGTTACAAAACTTATGGAAAATACTTATCGTGATATAAATATTGCAATAGCAAATGAATTTGCAGTTTTAGCTGAAAAAATGGATTTTAATGTTTGGGAAGCAATAACACTTGCAAATAAACACCCAAGAGTAGATATACTTAATCCAGGACCTGGTGTGGGTGGACATTGTATCGCTGTTGATCCATGGTTTTTTGTTGGAATAGATGAAGAAAATACAAAGCTCATACA
>JBARWW010000394.1:0-17882 GCA_049647005.1 Acidaminobacteraceae bacterium
AAGCCACTTTATGAATTAGATATGAGTGCAGAAGATAAGATCGAGTTAATCTGTAAAGAAATTTACGGAGCTGACGGAGTTGATTTCTCTAATAAAGCATTAAACGACATTAAGAAATTTAGAGAAGATGGAGTTGGACATTTACCAATCTGTATGGCTAAAACTCAGTACTCTTTATCAGATGATCCTACTTTACTAGGTAGACCAACTGGTTTCAGAGTTTCAATCAAAGAAGTTAAAGCTTCAGTTGGTGCTGGTTTCTTAGTAGTATTAACTGGTGATATCATGAGAATGCCTGGTCTTCCTAAAGTTCCAGCTGCAAACAGAATGGATATATTAGATAATGGCGATATCGTAGGTTTATTCTAAGTAAACAAATAAAAAATATCAATAGGGGACATTCTTCTATGAAAGAAATATTAATAGTTGAAATTTAAGTTCCTCATGATTATATTAAGCTTAATACAAATCATATACCACTTGGAGAGGTTTGACTCCTCTCCTTAGGTGGTAAAACAAGGAGGAAGAATTCAATGAAATATGATGTAATTGTAAGAAATGCTCGTATACCTCAAGGTGATGACACAATTCTGACTAATATCTTGGTAAAAGACGAAGTAATTGCTGGTTTTATCGGTGATACTACTGGTATGGAATTCGATAAAGAAATAGACGCAAAAGGCCTTTTAACTCTTCCAGGTTGTATAGACTCACATACTCACTTCATGTACCAAGGATTTGGTCATAGAGAAAACTTCTTAACTGGTACTGCAGCTGCAGCTTCAGGTGGAATTTCTACTATCATAGATATGCCTTGTTGTTCAGTTCCTTCAGTAAGAAGTGTTGAGCAATTAAATTTCAAGTTAGACCTTTGTGCTCCTCAAGCAATAGTTGACTTTGCATTCTGGGGTGGAGTTACTGGTGAAGATGTTAGAGAAGGATGGTTACACACAGTTCAAGAACAAGCTGACGCTGGTGTTGTAGCATTCAAAGTTTACATGACTCCTTCAGTACCTACTTTCCCAAGAGTTACAGATCCAGAGATGTTTGAAGCTTTCAAGGCTGTTGCTAAAACAGGTCTTGCTGTTGGTATCCATGCTGAAAACTTTGCTATGTGTGATTACTATGTAAGAACAACTAGAGAAGAAGGAAGAATGGATGGTCCAGCTTGGGCTGAAGCTAGAATGGAACTTGCTGAAAAAGTTGCTATCGAATTAGGTATTAGCTTTGCAGAAGCTTCTGGAGCTAGACTTCACATCGTTCATATGAGTAGTGGTATTGGCGCTAAGTTAATTGGAGATGCTAAACAAAGAGGTTTAACTGTTACTTCTGAGACTTGTCCTCACTACTTAACTCTTAATTATCAAGATGCAATGACTGAGCATGGTGCTTTCGCTAAAATAGCTCCACCGCTTAGAACTAAAAAAGATAATGAAATGCAATGGGCAGCACTTAACAGTGGAGCAATTGACTTTGTTGCAACTGACCACGCACCATACGAAGCTAAAACAGAAAAAGATGGAAAAGATATATGGACTGCATTCCCAGGTATACCAGGAGTTGAAACTATGGTTCCTGTTATTATTTCTGAAGGATACAATAAAGGTAGATTATCTTTAAGTAGACTTGTAGAAGTATTATCTACAAGTGCAGCTAAGCATTACGGCTTATATCCTAAAAAAGGTGCTATGCACATCGGATCGGATGCTGACTTTACAATCGTAGATCTTGAGAGAAAATGGACTATCAAGCAAGAGAAGCAAGTTACTTTAGCTAAATATAACCCATTACACAATATGGAGTTAAAAGGTAAGCCAGTTATGACTGTAGTAAGAGGTCACGTTGTATATGACGAAACTCAGGAAGGAGTATTACCAACTAAAGAAGATTATAGTGTAATCTTTAACACTCCTGATGATTGTCAATCAGCTGAGTACAACAGATCATACAGAAAAGATCATCCAGAAGAGTTAATTGCTGAAATCAAAGGAATCAAAGGAATTATGGTTGAGCCTGGATTTGGTACATTCACTAAGAGACAAAGTATCCAAGTTCTAGATAGAAAAATCAAATTCTAATTTCTGAAATTAGTTTTATAATATCATCTAAGTCTTTGACTTAGATGATATTATATAGATAAATAGAAGATCTAATTTATGTAGGTCGAATAATACAATTATATTTTTAGAGGAGTGATTATAATGTCAAGACATGGTATAGTAATAATTGATATGTTAAATGATTTTGTAGGAGAAAAAGCA
Organism: Acidaminobacteraceae bacterium; assembly: GCA_049647005.1. GTDB lineage: Bacteria > Bacillota > Clostridia > Peptostreptococcales > Acidaminobacteraceae > JBARWW01. Next base: position 2,262 of record JBARWW010000394.1, read on the forward strand.
CCACTTAGATGTCCAGGCGGAGACGATATCATTGAGCCGTTACAAAAATTATTTAGATATGTAAGAGCTAGAAATGCTGAAGGTAAAGATGATATGCAATTAATCCATATCCAAGAAGCACACAGAAAGAACGATGCTGACTTTAGAGTTAGACCAGTTCACGCAATCAAAGGAACATGGGGATCTGACTTTATTAAAGAATTATATCCAGAAGGCGAAGAGTATACAATTCCTAAGAGAAGACACTCAGCTTTCGCTCATACTGATTTAGATTTATACTTAAGAGAAGAAAATATGGATACAGTAGTAGTAACTGGTGTTTGGACTAATGTTTGTGTTAGATCAACTGCTTCTGATGCTCTTTACGCTGCATACAAAGTAATCACTTTAGCTGATTGTTGTGCTTCAAAGACAGAAGAAATGCACGAATATGGTCTTAATGACTTATCTATCTTCACTAAGGTTATGAATCTTGATGAGTACTTAGCAGCTTGGGACAACAACGTTGATCCATGGTTAGGTGGCGGAGACGCAGAAAATAAAGTAGGCTAATAATCCACTTATAAGGATTTGATAATATGAAAAAAATCATTGTAGGAATAACAGGGGGCAGCTGCGTTGTATACGCAGTTGCTCTCTTAAAAACATTAGAACAGCTTGGTGTTGAGACACATGTTGCTGTTTCTAAAATGGGTGCATATAACTTGCGCCATGAATGTGATATGAGTATAAATGAAATAAAAGAGATGTCATCATACTATTATGAAAATGATGATTTTGCTGCATCGATTGCAAGCGGATCATTTAAGACCGATGGAATGGTTATTATTCCTTGTTCTATGAGTACTTTAGGTGCTGTTGCTAATGGACTTAGTCAAAATCTAATCCATAGAGCCGCAGACGTTACAATGAAAGAGGGTAGAAAACTTGTTATAGTAGCAAGAGAGACTCCGCTAAGTGCGGTTCATCTTGAAAACATGCTAAAACTTGCTAAAATTGGAGTTACTATTATGCCTGCATCTCCAGGATTTTATCATCTACCTCAGTCAATTGTAGACGTCGTAAATATAATGGTAGGCAGAACTTTAGATCAACTAGATATCGATAGTAGTTTATTCAAAAGATGGGAGTAGCCCCCCACTATAGGAGGTGAAGTCGTGGAAAAACAAATGCTTAGAGCCTGCCTTCCAAAGCTTGAAGAAAAATATGGAATGTTAACATGTAACGCTCAAGTAGACCCTAAGTTTGAACTTGGTGGAATACTAGAGAAACTTGGTAACATAACTCCAGTTTTATTTAAGAATGTGAAGGGACATAAGATGCCTATTATAGGTGGTATGTTCGGTGAGAGAGAAATGTTCTATGACTTTACTGGTACTACAAGAGAAGAGAGACTTTATAAATATATGGACGCAATTGCGAACCCAATAAAACCAGTTACTCTTTCTGATGGTCCAGTAAAAGAAAACATTATAACTAGAAATATTGATCTTGGAAAAATGTTTCCGCTACCTACATTCCATGAGTTGGATTCATCAAGCTTTATAACAGCTGGTGTAATGGTAGTAAAAGACCCGGATTCGGGTAAAGTTTACACTTCAATTAGACGCTTCCAGTATAACGGTGGTAACAATTTAAGTGCATTAGTAACCTCACCTATGCTGACAGGTCAAATGAAGGAATTATTTAAAAAGAAAAAAAATCTTGAATGTGCAATTGTACTTGGATATGACTATAACTTCTGCCTTGCTTCTCAAGTTAGCAGTGCAACATATGGTATAGATAAGTACGAAGTAGATAGTGCACTTAGAGGTGAGCCACTAGAACTTGTAAAGTGTCAAACGATAGATCTTGAAGTTCCAGCTTATGCTGAAATTGTACTTGAAGGAGTAATTCCCTACAATGAAGATGCTGTTGAAGGTCCTTTTGGAGAACTTATGGGATACTACGGTGCTGTTGCAAAACACCCCGTTATGAGAGTTTCCGCAGTAATGCATAGAAATAATCCAATATTCCAAATTTCTGCTCCATGTAAAGAGGAACACTTATCTAATGGTTTAATTAGAGATGTTGAAGTGTTTACACACGTAAATAGATTAGTAAAATGTAATGATGTTAATGTTACAGTTGGCGCTGGAGCTAGATTCCACGCAGTTGTATCAATTGATAAAAAGAGTGAAGGTGATGGTAAACAAGCACTAATCGCAGCTCTTAGTAGTGGAAAAGACCTTAAACATGTTGTTGTTGTTGATAACGACGTTGATATCTTTGATATGGCGGACGTTGAAGGAATTATTGCTTCTCGTGTCCAAGCATCTAAAGATGTATTTATTATTCCAGGTGGTATGGGTACGGGACTTGATCCGTCACACTTACTAGAGGGAACGTCTGATAAGGTGGGAATAGATGCAACTAAACCGCTTGGTGAAAAAGCTATTGGCTTTGAGAAAGCTAAGATACCTGGTTATGATAACATCGATCTTAAAAAGTTTTTCCCCAATTTATAGTTGGAGGAGGTTAATTTAAATGAAACAAGCATTAGGTTTTTTTGAAGTAAGAAGTTATGTTGCAGCAATTTATGCAGCGGATATAATGGTAAAAGCTGCAAATGTTGTAGTTAAAGATTTTAATGTAGTGGGCTCGGGTGTTATCTGTGTAATCGTTGAAGGCGACGTTGCAGCAGTTAATGCAGCAATTGAGAGTGCTGAAATGGGAGCTGCGTCTATGGCTGATGTAGTATCAATTAACGTTATTCCTCGTCCTGAATCAGATATGGATATATTGTTTAAATAGAATACATACTAATTTTGAACTTGGTTGACTGTAGCGAAAATTTTAAATTCAAATTTTAAAATATATTGGAAGTATTAATTAATGATTATGCTAACAATCTATTAAGTGAAAGAGGTGTTCAAATGGCTAACGAATTGACAACTCTTATTATGAATAATATTGTCCAACAATGCTCATCTGGATATAAAAGTAACAACTCTGGAAGATGTGCATCAAATGCAAACCCAGTAGGTGGAAAACATGTATCACTTCCAAGTGGTGATGTTAAAAACCTAACGGATTTAATCCATAAAACTGGAAGTGTAAGTACTAGCTCGACGCCGAGTGTTAAAGCGACACCTAAAAAGAGTGTTGTTAATAATGGCGGTAAATCTGGCGCGACGCATCTGGATGATCTTATCGGTAAGAAAGTAAGTAAAAGTCTGAGTGGCTCAACGGATAGAATAGTTGAAAAGACTCCTGTTAGAAGCACTTCTAATAATAACATGAGTTTAGACTCTTACTTAAAGGGTCTAAAAAAGTAGTAGTACTCGCTTGGAGGTGTAAGTTATGAATTACGGAGGAGCTCTAGGGTTAATTGAATCAATAGGTCTTGGAACAGCAGCTGCGGCACTTGATGCAGCGATTAAAACTGCTGATGTTACTTGCGTTGGTGTTGAGAAAGTAATCGGCGTTGGTAAGATGGTAAGTGTAACTATAACTATTGCTGGCGATGTTTCTGCAGTTCAAGCTTCAGTTGAAGCTGCGGAGATAGCTGGAAATAAGGTTGGAACTGTTGTTTCATGTAGCGTTATAGCTAGACCACATTCTGATGTTAGAAAACTTGTTTCTATGTTCGAGAAATCGAAAAAAACAGAAGAAGTTAAGCTAGAAGTTAAAAAAGCTACTGAAACAGTTGAAGTTAAAGAAGAAACAGAAGCTTTAGCAGCATCAAAAAAGATAAAAAAGTAACATATATTTAGGAATATATTTCAATTATTTATGCTAAAATGTAGTGAAGAATAATAATTGTTTATTTTGAAATAGACAATTACTAAAAAGTAGATACTTACTTATTTTTAAGGAGGAATTATAATGAGTCAAGCATTAGGATTAGTAGAAACTAAAGGATTAGTTGGAGCTGTAGAAGCTGCTGACGCAATGGTAAAGGCTGCTAACGTTACAATCGTTGGTTACGAAAAAATTGGTTTTGGTCTTGTTACTGTAATGGTAAGAGGAGATGTTGGTGCTGTTAAAGCTGCAACTGACGCTGGAGCAGATGCTGCTGCTAGAGTTGGAGAATTATTTTCTGTACACGTTATTCCAAGACCACATACAGAAGTTGAAAGAGTTATTCTTGGTAACTTATAATAAACTTTACTCGTTATAAATAGGTGCGCAGCACCTAATATAGGAGGGTGGAAATGTCTAATAGAGATATGATGAAAAAAGTATTTGAAAATATGGCATTTCCAGTTTATGATGGTTCTCAGATTAATCCCGTAAGTATAGATAAAATTGCGGGATTAAAGAATAAAAGAGTCACTGTAATATTAACTGGAAGTGACATCGCTCTTGAGAGTACTATTAAGAATTTGAAGTATTTAAAAGAGAAAGGATTTTATATAACAGTTGTACTTACAAAAGCGGCTGAGATTCTTATTTCACGGGAAACTATAGAAAATGATCTTTGTCCAAATAGAATTGTATCAGGTGATGGTTTTGATGAAGCGAGAGGACTTATAAAAAATACAGATTACTGTATTTTACCTAATCTTACTCAGAACACACTTGCTAAAGTTGCAGTAGGCATCCAGGATGATCTAGCGGCTACTTTAATATGGCAGTTTCTATTATCTGGTGTAAGAACAATCGTTAACACGGATTCGGTGTTCCATGGTTGGTTTTCAATCGATATGAATCCTGTAATGAAAAAAGTTATGGAGCGTCACCTTGCTACTATAGAAATCTATGGTGCAAGTCTTGTAGAAAATCATAAGTATTTAGATTATATAGATGTAGAGTACGAAGAATGTAAAAAAGGTGAGAGTGAAAAAGAGCAAATAGCTCTTAGTCATACGCTTGAATTAAAAGCCTCAAAGCTTGTTACTGAAAGTACAATACGCGGATTATCAACAAACATTAAAGAATTAGTCGTAGAAAAAGGCATGATTATAACGCCTCTTGCAAAAGACGCTGCTAAAATAAAGGGCATAAATCTGATATTTAAGAAATAATTATGTGAATATATTCGAGGAGAGATTGTATGAGAATAGGTGTAGTTATTGGAACTGTCGTTGCAACAAGAAAGTGCGAGAGTATGGTAGGTAACAAACTGCTTTTAACTCAACCTGTAAATATCAAAAGAGAAGCTATCGGAGAGCCTTTTGTTGCAGTTGATGCTGTAGGCGCTGGCGTAGGTGACTTTATTTTGTTTGCAACAGGTACAGCATCACGTAACTCTGTGCAGAAACCAAAATCATCTATTGATGCTTCAATCATCGGAATAATTGATAATGTTGATATTCATCCAGAAGTATTAGAAGACAAATAAGGTGGTGAAGACTAGATGATGGACCCAAAGGTTATTAAAAAAGCAATGGAGTACAGAAATATGATTGATGTACTAATGGGCGATAAAGATTTCGCTGACATTGTTTTAATCAATGGTAATGTAATTAATACAATTACGAGAGAAACTTACAAGCAAGATGTTGCTATTAAAGGTAAGTATATTTTAGGTGTTTGCGATAGTGAAACTCTTATCGGACCTAAAACTCTAGTAGTTGATGTATCAGGTAAATATGTTTCACCTGGTTTTATGGACTCACATATGCACTTTGAAAGTTCTATGTTAACAATTTCTGAATTTTCAAGATTATCTATTCCTTCAGGAACTACAACATTAGTTGCAGATCCTCATGAAATAGGTAATGCTCTTGGTCCGATAGGTATGAAGGCTATGGCTGACGAAGCAAGCCTTGTACCAAATCACGTATCACTTGTAGTTCCTGCTTTAACTCCAGATTGTCCCATGCTTGAGACTGCTGGTGTTGATGTAACTTCAGCTGATATGGCGGATTTACTTAACTATAAAAACATTATCGGAATAGGTGAACTTCAAGGATTCTCTAATGCTCAACATGTTTATAATAACACGCCTGAGATTATTACAGACCTTGTAGCATCAACAGCTTACGCTAGAAGTATTGGTAAAACAGTTGATGGTAATGCTCCAGAGTTATTCGGTAAAGAGCTTGCAGCTCATATTATTGCTACTGGTGGAACTTGTTCTTGTCATGAAACTACTACTAAAGCTGAGTGTATTGAAAAATTACGTCAAGGTGTATATGTATTCATGAGAGAAGGATCAACTCAAAGAAATATGCCTGAGTGTATCAGGGCAATTACTGAGGAAAAAATGGATTCTAGAAGAGCTGTTCTTGCTACAGACGATATGGTTGCTGAAGATTTAGAAAAATTGGGCCACATGAATGAAATCCTTAAGAGAACTATCGCTGAAGGCGTAGATCCTCTTGAAGCAATTCAAATGGTTACTATAAATCCTTGTACTTATTTTGGATTCAACGACAGAGGAGCTTTACTTCCAGGTTACTTAGCTGATATTGCTATTATTAGTGATTTAAAGAACATGGTTGTAGATGCGGTATTTATCGAAGGGCAATTAGCTGCAGCTAATGGCGAAATGCTAATTGATATTCCAAAGTATACTTATCCAGATAGCGTTAAGAACTCTGTAAGAATGTCACCTGTAACAGCAGAAGACCTTCAAATTAGTGCAGAAGGATCAAAGGCTACTGTAAGAGTTATAGGCCTTATACCAGATCAAAACTTATCAGATAAGGGTGAAGCAACTCTAGATGTTAAAAATGGTGTTGTTCAAGCTGATATTAAACAAGATGTTCTTCCATTTATTTGTCTTGAGAGATTTGGTAGAAACGGAAATGTTGGTAAAGGTTTTGTACAAAACTTTGGACTGACTTCTGGTGCTTTTGCTCAGTCAATAGCACATGATACTCATAATATGTTAGTTACAGGTACAAACTACAAGGATATGGCTCTTGCAGTAAACAGAGTTATTGAAATTGGTGGTGGTATCGCAGTAGCTAATGGTGGTAGAATCATTGACGAAATGGCTCTTCCTGTTGGCGGTCTTATTACGGATGAGCTTGATGCTCATGGTGTAAGTACAAAAATTCGTGAACTTGAAGATACTGTTGGATCTAAACTTGGTTGCAAAGTTCATGCACCATTTATGCATTTATCATTCTTAGCTCTTTCTACAAGTCCAAAGTGGAAGTTAACTGATAAAGGTATTGTTGATGTTGAGAACTTTGAAATACTTGAAGCAATCGTTTTATAAGTAAAATAATGTTTTATTAAAGCATTTAAAGCAAAGGGTTTATCATAATGAATCCTTTGCATAATCTAGAATAAAGATGGCTACTATTATATTAGTAAGGGAGGGGTCCCCTATTGAGAAGTAGTACGTTAGATGTTTACATCGCAGCGTTTCTGAAATCTAGGGTAAATTAATATTTACTGGTTTTATCAGTAATATATAGCCTATGAATTTTTATTTGACAATTAATTTAGTTCTATGAATTGCTACATAGCATTAATGTTTAATAAAGTCATAATTTTTTTTAATTCTAAGTTATTTTGCTTAAAGTGGCTTCTAAACAAAATAATTGAAGAATAGATTTATCTAGGCACAGATTATTAGATTACAAATTGTACAGTGGCATGGGTCACAATAATCTTACGGGTATAGGATTAGTACAAACAACTTAATGGGGGGTAATTTTAAATGTCTACAAACAATGCAAGCTTTTTTGAGAAACAATTTAAGCTTAAAGAGCATGGAACGGATGTAAAAACAGAAATGATCGCTGGTTTAACAACATTTATGACTATGGCTTATATCCTAATCGTAAATCCACTTATCTTAGCTGATGCTGGTATGGACTTTGGCGCTGTATTTACTGCAACTGCTTTAGCTTCAGTTGTTGCTACATGTGTTATGGCTTTTGGTGCTAACTTACCATTCGTATTAGCTCCAGGTATGGGTCTTAATGCATTCTTCGCATATACTGTTGTTTTAACAATGGGATATAGCTGGCAGTTTGCTTTAACTGCAGTATTTATTGAAGGTATTATATTCTTAATTCTTACATTCTTTAATGTTCGTGAAGCTATCATAGATAGTATTCCAAACAACATAAAGAAAGCAATTTCCGTAGGTATTGGTCTATTTATCGCAATCATCGGATTTGTAAACGCTGGCGTTGTAGTTGGCGGTGGTGGTACTGTATTATCTCTTGGTAATATTACTGAGGGTGGAGCTCTTCTTGCTCTAATTGGTATCATAATTACAGGTGTTTTACTTGCTAAAAACGTTAAAGGTGCAATCTTTATCGGGATTTTAGTTACTACAATTATTGGTTTCCCTTTAGGAGTTACAACTTTCCCAGGTGGTTCGCTTATAAGTATGCCTAAATCTCCAATATTCTGGGCTTTTGAGTTTGATAAGTTATTTACAGTTGATATGTTGATTGTATTATTAACATTCTTATTTGTTGATATGTTTGATACTATCGGAACACTTATAGGTGTATCTACTAAAGCTGATATGTTAGATGAAGATGGAAGATTACCAGGTGTTAAAGCTGCTTTATTTGCAGATGCTGTAGGAACAACTTTCGGAGCAATAATTGGTACTTCAACAGTAACAACTTATGTTGAATCTGCTTCTGGTGTTGCTGAAGGTGGTAGAACTGGGTTAACTGCTCTATCTGCTGCATTCTTCTTCTTTATTGCACTATTCTTATCACCACTATTTATCATGATCCCTGGTGCAGCTACTGCTCCAGCACTTATAATCGTTGGATTATTCATGATGAGTCCAATTAAGGAAATTGATTTAGATGACTTTACAGAAGCAATTCCAGCATTCTTAACAATTGTTATGATGCCATTCTCGTATTCAATCGCTGAAGGTATTGCATTTGGTATAATTTCTTATGCTGCACTTAAGTTATTAACTGGTAGAGCTAAAGAATGTCCTCTAGTAACTTACGTAATTGCTGTATTATTTGTATTAAAGATTATATTTGCTTAATAAAATTAAATAATCTAATAGTCTAAATATTGGCTACCCAGACCTTATGGGTTTAGGTAGCCAATAATTTTATATCTATTTGCACAATAGTTCCATGTTACCTGCTTAAGGATATACATAAAATTAGATTTGTTTAGTTTAATTTAATGTATTTTGTAAAAGTAATTATTAAAAACATATGGGATTTATTTTATAATAAAAAACAGGTGTTATGTAAACCAATAATTTCTTTTAGAGAATATATTTTAGTGATTAGTATATATGTACTGGTTATTATTCTCATGTGGAAACGGATAATAAGTAGCGAGAAAGAAAAAGATACTAAGAATAGTTATTAATTGAACTATCTTTTTAAAATTAGAAAGAGGTGTATTTATGGAGATCAAAAAAGTTATTAAAGCTTACAGTTTAGATGAAGCATTAAAAGCTCTTAAAGAACACGCTGGCAACTGCGAAGTTATGGCAGGTGGAACTGATTTATCTGTACAAATTAGAGAAGGACATAACTCTAATGAAGTCCTTGTTGATATTACAGATGTACCAGAACTACTTGGAATTTTTATAAGCGAAAATGAAATTAGAATTGGTTCAGCTGCAAAGTACGGCGAAGTTGTAGCTAGTGCTGAGATTAAAGAAATTTTACGTGGATTATGGGATGCTTCTAACAGTGTTGGCGCACCACAAATAAGAAACCTTGGAACTATTGGTGGAAATATTGCTAATGGATCACCGGCGGCGGATTCAATACCACCATTACTTGCGCTTGATGCTAAGATCACAATTAAGAGCTTAGAAGCTGAGAGAGTGGTAAGACTTGAAGATATCTACCTTGGAAAAGGAAAAGTAGATATTAAGAAAGACGAGATAATTGTTGATATTATCATTGAAAGACCAACTGCGAAATTAAATGTAGAATTTGAGAAACTTGGACTTAGAAACGCTTTAGCGATTTCAAGACTTAGTACATCAGTTTATCTTGACCTTGATGGCGATTTTATTAAGAGTGCTCGTGTAGGATCTGGATCACTTGGTTTATATCCACTTAGAGAAGCAACACTTGAAGAGTTTTTAACTGGAAAAACTTTAAATGATGATTTAATTAAGTTAGGATCATTGAAGTATTCTGAGATAGTTGCAGATCGACTTAAGGGTAGATCTACTTGTGAATTCAAGAGAGAAGCTGTTAAAGGTGTATTTGAAGCAGCTATGGGTAGGATTTTAGCAAGCTTATAAATTCTTTATGAGTTAGCTTAGATATATAAATGGTAATGTCCCGTGTAGATGTGTTAGGAGTGATTTGATGTTAAATCTTAAAATTAATATTAACGGAAAAGATATAGAAAGAGAAATTAAAGATGATCGTAGATTATTAGATTTCTTAAGAGAAGACTTAGGTCTTACAGGAACTAAAGAGGGTTGTGGCGAAGGTGAGTGTGGTGCTTGTACAGTTATTTTAGATGGCAAGGCCATTGATTCTTGTCTGATTCTTGCAGCTCAGTGCCAAGGTAAATCTGTTGTTACAATTGAAGGCATGGATAGAGAAGATGGATCACTTGATCCAATTCAGGAAGCTTTCCTCGATAATGGAGCTGTTCAATGTGGATACTGTATCCCTGGAATGGTTTTATCTGCAAAAGCTTTACTTGATGAAAATCCAACTCCCACAGATGATGATATTAAAGAATCAATCTCTGGAAACCTTTGTAGATGCACTGGATACGACAGAATTGTTAAATCTATAAAAGTAGCTTCTGATAAAATTTCGGAAGGAAGTGACAGATAATGAGTGAACTAAAGAGTGTAGGACAAAGTATAAATAGAAGAGATGCAAGAGATAAATTAACGGGTAAAGCAATGTACCCTCAAGATATTATGATGGATAACATGGCTTTTGGTGCTACTGTAAGATCTACAATCGCATGCGGAACCTTTACGCTAGACTGCTCAAAGGCTGAAGCCTTAGAGGGTGTACTTAAAGTACTTACTGCAAAAGATGTAGTCCACAATAGTCATGGTGTTATGCTTAAAGATCATGAGGTTTTATCTACAACTGAAGTTAAGAGAGTTGGAGATCCGCTTGCATTTGTTGTAGCTGAAACTGAAAAAATAGCTAATGCAGCTGCTAAATTAGTTGAAGTAACTTATGCTGAAGAAGAGGGTGTTTTTGATCCTAGAGAAGCAATGAAAGAAGGCGCTCGCAAAGTTCATAAAGATACATCAAATATTATATATCATTACAAGTGTAATACTGGTGACATAGAAAAGGGCTTTGCTGAGTCAGCTGTGGTAATTAAGGAAGAATATTTTTCTCCATTTGTTGAGCATGTATTCCTACAGCCAGAGTCAGGTCTTGCATATGTTGATGAAGACGGCAAAGTTGTAGTAGTTGCTTCTTCTCAATATCCTCACTTTGATAGACTTGAGATTGCTGAAGGTATTGGTAGAGAAGAAGAAGAAGTAGTATTACTTAATCCTATAGTTGGTGGAGCATTTGGTGGTAGAGAAGATATCACAATGCAAATTCACTTAGCACTTGCTACAATACTAACAGGAAGAACTGTTAAAACTACTTATGCTAGAGAAGAGTCATTTTATGCTCACTCAAAGCGTCATCCAGTTTATATGACACTTAAAACAGGTGCTGATAAAGATGGAAAGTTACTAGCGCTTGAAGCTAAACTAGTTGGAGATACAGGAGCTTATGCTTCATGGGCTATTAGTGTTATGAGAAAAGCTGGAGTTCATATTACTGGACCCTACGAGATTCCTAACGTTAAAGTTGATTCTTACGCAGTGTATACAAACAACCCATTTGCGGGTGCAATGAGAGGTTTTGGAGCTACTCAGGTTCCAATCGCTTATGAGTGTCAAATGGATATGATGGCTGAAAAATTAGGACTTAATCCTTTTGAGATTAGACGAAAAAATATGTTCCACATAAATTCTATGACTGCAAATGGACAAGTTCTTGTTGAGAGTGTTCCACTAGAAGATTGTCTTGGAACTATAGAGAGAGCAATGTCTGAAAAAAGTGGGGTTAAATAATATGATGAAAACAGGTAGAGGTATAGCGATTAGTTGGTATGGAACTGGATACGGAAACGGATTCCCAGATGTATCAATGGCTACAATAGAGCTTAGACAAGACGGTAAAATTAATTTAAGAGTTGGAGCATCGGAAGTTGGACAGGGTGCAAAGACTATTATGCCACAGATTTGTGCTGAGGCAATTGGTGTTTCTTGTGACGATGTAATTATGCTACATGAAGATACTAGAGATTTTAATGATTCTGGTACTGCTGCAGCTTCAAGACAAACATATAACACTGGTAATGCTGTAAAGTTAGCATCAGAAGCTTTTGCGCTTGAGATTTGTGATCTTGCTCAGGAGTTTATTGGCCTTAATTCAAATGTTGGATTTGAGATTGTAGAAGGTTCAATTAGACTTAAAATGTTACCTTCAAAGTCTATAACTCTTGCAGAAATCGCTAGTAAATTAAAAGAAAGAGGCGAAAAATTTGAGGTGACTAGAGAATTTACAGCTCAAACTACTAAAGTTGATGATGAAACTGGTCAAGGAGCTCCTTATTGGCCTTACACTTTCAATGCATTTAGCGTTGAAGTGGATGTAGATACTTCAACTGGACGCGTTCATGTTAGAGAAGCTTGGTGCGCTCAGGACGTTGGTCGTGCTATTAACCCAGAGCTTTGTGAAGGGCAGATTGATGGTGGATTTGTAATGGGTCAAGGCTACGCACTTTATGAAGATCTTGCTGTAAAGAATGGTGTAATTAAGAATGATAAATTCGCTAAATACATCATTCCTACATCTATGGATATTCCTATAATTAACAAGTATCTTATTGAAGATCCAGAAAATACTGCTCCTTATGGCGCAAAAGGTATTGGTGAACCAGTAATGGTATCAGTAGCTCCAGCGATTTTAAATGCAATTTATGATGCTATTGGTGTTAGAATCAAGTCAGTTCCAGCAACTCCAGATAGAGTACTTAAAGCTATCAAAGAGTCTGGAAAGACATTTAAATAAATTCTAAAATAAATTCAAAAATTATTTGACACAATTGCTAGAAGTTAGCTTCTCTCAATTGTGTTTTTTATGTTATTTTGAAAAAGTTGTCGATTGTACACAAAAATTGCAGTATCAAAACACATATAATGAAGTAAAATTATATAGAATATATATTTAAATTTACTTGTTATTGTGATAATATTATGACAATAGTTAATTAATATAGAAGAGGTTGTAAAAGCCTGTGATTTATTAATTTTATTCGTATAACCCCGATAATATGGTTTGGGGGTCTCTACCAGGAACCTATAATTCCTGATTACGAAGGGAACATATTTTTTATGTTCTCTTTGTAATCAGGAATTTTTTATTTTTTGTTTAATACTAACTTATATGTTAAGAAATCCGTTTCCACAAAACTTTTTTTGGAATATATAAGGTGAAAGAAGGGTATTAAATAACTAATGATAAAACCGTTTATAGAGAGAAATACTTGTAGATCTGAGGAGTGAATTTATGAAAAATTTAATTAAAACTAGAATTGACGTTGCTGCAGGTCGAGTTAAGGCAGAGTTAGTTTTAAAAAATGCAAAAGTAGTAAATGTTTTTACTGAAGAAATTATATCTGGTGACGTAGCTATCCAAGATGGAATTATATGCGGAGTTGGTCATTACTCAGGTGAAAAAGAAGTAAACTTAAATGGTAAGTACGTAGCCCCAGGTCTTATAGACGGCCACGTTCATATCGAGTCATCTATGGTAACTCCTGGTCAATTTGCAAAAACTATTATGCCAAAAGGTACTACAACTATAATTGCTGATCCACATGAGATTGGTAATGTTTGTGGTCTTGATGGTATCAAATATATACTTGATGAGAGCGAGAACCTTCCACTTGATATATTTGTAATGCTACCATCATGCGTTCCAGCAACTTCATTTGAGAATTCAGGTGCTGTACTTCTTGCTGAGGACCTACAAAAGTTAATTGATCATCCAAGAGTGCTTGGACTTGGTGAGCTTATGGATTTCCCAGGAGTAGTTTCTGCTGATCCACAAATAGTTGATAAAATTGTACTAGCAAAAGAAAACAATAAAATAATTGATGGGCATGGGCCTATTATAGAAGGCAATGATCTTAACGCTTATGTTGCTGCTGGAGTTAAAACAGAGCATGAGTGTGAAACTGTTCAGGAGATGATAAACAGACTTAGACTTGGTATGTACATTCAAATTAGAGAAGGATCAGCTGCTAGAAACTTAGAAGCCTTAGTACAGGGAGTGTCAAAAGAAAACCTTAGAAGAATTTTATTCTGTACAGATGATAGACATCCTGGAGATATTCTTAAAGATGGCCACATTGATAATAACGTAAGACTTGCTATTAAAAATGGCATACCAGCTATATCTGCAATTAAAATGGCTACATTAAATCCAGCTGAATGTTATAGACTTTATGATCGAGGTGCAATTGCACCGGGTTATAAAGCTGACTTAATCGTGTTTGATGGACTACATTCATTTAATATTGAGAAAGTATATAAAGATGGAAAGATTGTAGCCGATGATGGAAATGCATTATTTGAAGTTCCAGAAACTGATACATCAAAAGTTACTGATACAGTTAACTTTAAAAAAGTAGAAATAGATAATCTTCAAATTAAGCTAGATACAGGTGTGGCAAGAATTATAAAACTATTGCCTCACTCGCTTGTTACTGAAGCTGTAATTAGAAAAGTTGAAGTTAAAGATGGAAACTTTAAATATCATAACAAATTAGACGTACTAAAGCTTGCAGTTATTGAAAGACATAATGCAACTGGAAATATTGGTCTTGGTTTGGTTGAAGGATTTGCTCTTAAAAATGGTGCGATTGCATCAACTGTAGCGCATGACTCTCATAATCTAATTGTTATAGGCGACAGTGATGAAAATATAATGCTAGCAATAGAGGAGCTTGAAAAAATTGGTGGCGGCATAACTACTGTTAAAGATGGAAAGGTAATTCAATCAATTTCACTTCCTATCGGTGGTATTATGAGTGATAAACCTTTAGATGAAATTAGTGTTGAGCTTGAGCAAATGCTTAAGATTGGATACGAAGAATTAAATGTAGATAGAAACTTTGATCCATTTATGACGCTTGCATTCTTAGCACTTCCTGTAATTCCAGATATTAAATTAACTGATGAAGGTTTATTTGATGTTAGAAAGTTTGATTTTATAGACATAAATGTAACTGAATAATATCAAAAAAAAATTAGGTCTAAAAAATCTTATATGTTATTGAAGTATCTAAAAGACATGCCTTTGCATGTCTTTTCTTTTGATTAATTATAAGGAAAAATATACAATGTATATATATGATAGAAGATGTTATATAATTACATTAGATTACAAAAGATGATAGTATAAATAGAATTGCGAGGTATAATATGAAAAAATATATTAAAGATGGAAATTTGGTATTGGAAGGTGTTCAAGATTTTAATTTAAAGCATATATTTGAATGTGGACAATGTTTTAGATGGATTCTAAATGAAGATAACTCATATACTGGTGTAATTAAAGATAGAGTGATAAGTGTTAGCCAAACGCTTGATGTGGTTACTTTTAAAAATTGCACACAAGGAGATTATGATGATTTTATAGAGCACTATTTTGATATGAAAAGAGA
>JBARWW010000395.1:0-4399 GCA_049647005.1 Acidaminobacteraceae bacterium
AACTAAAGATTTAGTAAATGAGCCTGCAAATGTTCTTAATCCCGCTGAAATGGCAGATCGAGTTACTGGATACGCAAGTGAATATGGATTTGATGTTGAAATATTTGAGGAAGATCATATCCTTGAAAACAATATGATTGCTTACCATAATGTTGCAAAAGCATCTGCTAATAAGCCAAAGCTTATCATTATGAAGCATATGGGTAATCCAGAAGATGCAGATAATATCGTTGGTCTTGTTGGAAAAGGTCTTACTTTTGATACAGGTGGCTATTCATTAAAACCCGGAAACTCTATGCTTACTATGAAAAGTGACATGGGAGGGGCTTCAGCAGTTATCGGTGCCATGTGTGCTATTGCAAAATCAAATTTGAAGATTAATATCTATGCTGTTATTGCAGCGTGTGAGAACATGATTGATTCGAACGGATATCGCCCTGGTGACATAATTGGATCTATGGCGGGCAAATCTATATATATTAAAAGTACTGACGCTGAGGGCAGACTTACGCTTGTAGATGCTGTTACTTATAGTATTAGAAAGCTAAAAGTTAAAAAAGTAATAGATATAGCAACTCTTACAGGCTCACAAATCCATGCACTTGGTTCTAATGTATCAGGCGTTTTATCTAATAACGACGACTTATTTGCATCTCTTCAGTATGGATCTGATATGTCCGATGAACTTATATGGAGAATGCCAACTTTTGATGTTTACAAAAGATTAATTGAACATAAAGAAGCTGATCTTACTAATTCTACTAAAGAAGCTGGCATGATTGGTGCTGGTATGTTTATAGGTGAATTTGTTGAAGGTCTTCCGTGGATTCATATCGATATTGCTGGTCCATCTTACGGCGAATCTTCTTCTGGATATAAAACTTTTGGTGCTAGTGGAACTGGTGCAAGAACATTATATTACCTAGCTAAAGACCTTGCTAAAGATCTTGCTAAGTAGATTAATTTTTAAATAATTTATAAAATCAACTAATATAAAAAGCTTCATAAATCATAAGCCGTGAGACTCACCTGCCTGTGATTTATGAAGCTTTAATTAATTTATTTATCATCTAGTTTTTTTGCATTTGTAGCTGTTTTATATGCATACATTAGATCATCTGCTTTATTAAACAATTCATTATAAGTAAGACCATCTTCTGGGTACTTTGAAATTCCATAACTAAATCCTATATCAATAGTATTTTTATCAAATGTAGTTTTTATTAGATTATTACTTATTATATTCTCAAACTTGACTTTAAGTTTTGCGATATCTGATTCAAAAAATATACCGATAAATTCATCCCCACCAAATCTCGCAAATATATCTGACTCACGAATTGCACTTGATATAACATTGGCAAATTCTTTAATAACATTATCACCTGCAAGATGACCATACTTGTCGTTAGTTGCCTTCAAACCATTCAAATCAAATATAACCATTGCAAAGCTTTCATTGTATCGTTTTGATTTTATTAGTATATTCTCAAAGTGTTCCTCAAAATATCTACGGTTAAATATATTTGTTAATTTATCAAATCTTGATAGATTAACAATCTCATCATAAAGAGTCTTATTTTCAATTGCAACTTCTACTTGGGCTTTAACAAATGTCATAAGTTCAAGATCCATCTCATTGAAGGAATTTAATTCCATGCTATCTACATTAATCGTATATTTAAGTTCTCCACCAATTATAATAGGTGTTGTTATCATTGACCTTAGTCTACATTCATTACCCTCTTTATCCACTGGAAATTTAGCAACATTAATAAGTCCATCAGTATCATCTATTATTATAGGATTAACTTTTGAACCACTTAGATATAAAAACGAGTCCTCTATTTTATAATAATACTCTTCTCTTTCAAATCGCTCATATCCATATGATGTAAAGAACTTTAGTTTATCACCATGAACCTTCATAACCGATCCTATAAAATCATCACCCATTACATCTACAACTTTCTCTATAATAGACTTCATTAGAGTTTTTAAATCTACGTGTCTTATTGCTTCTTGATTAACTTCAAGCATTGCATCTTTCATTTTAACAAGCTTTTGAAGCATTTCTTCTGATTCTATCCTTGAACTAAGATCAGTCATAGTTGCAGATATACCGATAACATCACCAGCATCATCAAACATTGGCATCTTATTAATAAGAACATCCCTATAACGACCCTTTGAAGTTTTAATTTTGGATTCATACTCATAACCACATTTATTCTTGAGTACTTGATTATCTACTTCATCATGAATTTTCGCATACTCATAATCAACTATATCAAAAATATTTCCTCTAACCTTGTAGTTTGATGGTAGTTCCATATATCTTAAAAAAGCTTTATTCCAAAGTTTAAACTCTTTATCAGCATCCTTGTAGTATACAGGATTAGGTATAGAATCTATTATTTGGATGGCTGTGTTCGAATCAAATAAACCCTCTGAAACATGTTCAAGTTTTCCAGAAAGCTCTCTCTTATCCGCTTGCAAAAGCATCTTACCAATTATCCTTTTTGCTTTCATACTAATCACCACTAATTTTCACTTATACTTGAAATATCTCATCAATTATACCGTATACTAAGTTTTTTTTCTATAACAAATATGTAACTTTAAAATTTATAACTTGATAATTACATACTATAACATAATTTATACCCATAAACTGTCATATAGACACTCTTATAATTTTATTTTACATAATAAATTATGCTAATCAAATGAAATCTAGTCGATTTCTATTTATATTAAGACCCTTATGATTTATAATGAAGCAATGATAAGCGCTTATTACAATTACAACAGACTAGTGAAACTAGGTTGTATTAATAATATAAAGTGAGTTAAATTATGAGATGGAATGATAAGAGATATAACAATATAAACTATAATCTTAAAGAGAAGTTTGGCTCTAAGGTTATAAAACTTTCTATAGATGGTGGATTTACATGTCCTAACCGTGATGGCAAAGTTGCAAAAAATGGATGTATATTTTGTAGCGAAATGGGTTCAGGTGACTTTGCTGGTTGCAAGGATAGAAGTGGATCAATCCACGATCAAATGAATCATCAAATTCTACTTTTAAAAGAAAAGTGGCCAGAGGCTAAATACATTGCATATTTCCAAAACTTTACAAACACATATGACACTGTAGATAATCTTAGAATCGTCTTTGAACAAGCACTTAGTTTCGATCATGTAGTTGGCCTTGCAATAGCAACTAGATCTGATTGCCTTGGTGATGATGTTCTTGATTTACTAGATGAACTAAATAAGAAAACTTATCTTTGGCTTGAGATTGGACTACAATCTTACAGCGATAAAACAAATAATTTAATTAGACGTGGATATGACAACTCAGTTCTTGAAGATAGTTTAAAGAAACTTGCTAATTTAAATATAGAAACAGTACTTCATCTTATAGCAGGACTACCATACGAAAGTGATGAAGATTTTATAAAATCTATTCGATACGTAAATAAACTAAATCCATCAGGCGTTAAAATACACCTACTTCACATACTAAAAAATACTGAACTCTACAATATGTATATAGAAAAACCATTTCATATATATGAATATGAAGAGTACTTAAATTTAATATGTAAGGCAATTGAAATTCTTGATCCAAGTATTGTTATACATCGTTTAACTGGTGATGGTCCAAAGGATTTATTATTTGAGCCAAGGTGGACACTTGATAAGAGACGGACGCTCAACGGGATTACTAAGGAGTTAAATATTCGAAATACTTATCAAGGTATATATATTCAATAATTTGCTGCTGAGTTTATGCTTATGTTTGAATAAAATTTTGCTTAGATTTTCTTACTAAGGCGAAACTCGCACGGCTCAAACAGTCGCCACGTGCGAATATCTAAGCTTCATTTTATACTCAAACAAACGCAATACTTGCGCCTCAAATCATTGAATATACTACTTGTTAAAACCTTTGAACCTTTAAAACCTTAGACCTTTCGATCTGCGATCGTTGGGACTTAAAAACCATAAATACATATTGCAATAACTTACTGCTTGGCTGATGCTAGCATTTTAAACAAAATTTTGTGTTGATATTGAAATTTTGTACTCAAAACAACGCAATACCACCGCCTTAAGTCATTGAATATACCGTTATTTTAAAAAACAAAAACCGCTAACATATCTTCGAAAGGTATACTAGCAGTCTGTTGTTTGTTCTTCTTCCTATAAAAAGGAAGCGCGCCACTAGCTTCCTCCCCTAATCCCTAAGGTTTTAAAGGTTCTAAGGTTCTAAGGTTCTAAGGTTCTAAAATACATAATATTAAATGATTTGAAGCG
This sequence comes from Acidaminobacteraceae bacterium, assembly GCA_049647005.1. Taxonomy (GTDB): domain Bacteria; phylum Bacillota; class Clostridia; order Peptostreptococcales; family Acidaminobacteraceae; genus JBARWW01. The sequence goes on from JBARWW010000395.1 coordinate 4,330, forward strand.
CAAGATATAGATTTTTATTTGACTATAAAATCCGTTTTTTTATTGGAATGCCCTTGGCGACTGTTTGAGC
>JBARWW010000396.1:0-5793 GCA_049647005.1 Acidaminobacteraceae bacterium
GTATTAATCAATATTTATAATAATACGACTAACAATTATGAGAAACTACAAATTTATCGCATAATAAACAATGCAAATAACGAAAATCGTGTTGTTAGTAAATTTGTTAATGAGACATTCCATATTGAAAATGATTACTTGTATCAACTCAATCCATGTAATTACCAAACGATTCCACACTATATAATCAAGGAGTGTGATTTAGATATTATACAAAATTTTTCATAATCTTCTTGAGTCATTATATAGAAGTTGCTATCAACAATCTTAAATGGGAAATGAATACGTATTACATAAAGCTTCGTGTGTTTATAAAAACATAATAACAAGTGTTTAATTTTGATAATATATTATTAATTTATTTACACAGTATAACAAGAACCAATATTTACATTCTATATTGGTTTTTGTCATATATTGATGCGATCTTCATTAACATGGTGTATAAATAAAGTGAATTAATCCATTTAATAAGTGTCGCTCACCTAGCAAAAACACCACTTCCCCCAAAAACTCCCCTCATATCCACCCAACATATTCCACATTCAAACCCACCCCAAACAAAATCCCAATTTTTCACCAACTCACTAAACAAATTCCCCTCCATCTATGATAAAATTAAAATGTTACACCTAAAGCTATTACTACGGAGGATATAGATGCAAAATATAGATAAAAAGAAATTAACCCCTATGATGAAGCAGTACTTTGAAATCAAAGAAAGATATGAAGGATATATACTTTTTTATAGACTTGGTGACTTTTACGAGATGTTCTTTGACGATGCCATAAAGGCTTCGAAGGCTCTTGAAATAACACTTACTGCTAGAAACTGTGGACTAGAAGAAAAAGCTCCACTTTGTGGTGTGCCACATCACGCTGCTAACACATATCTAACTAAGCTAATAGATAAAGGCTTTAAAGTTGCTATATGTGAGCAGGTAGAAGATCCAAAGACAGCTAAGGGAATCGTAAAGAGAGATGTAGTTCGAGTTATAACACCAGGAACTGTAATCGACGCTTCTATGCTTAGCGAAGATGAGAACAACTACGTGCTTAGTATCTATGAGGGCGAGCATAACTTTGGTTTGTCTTACTCAGATATAACGACAGGTGAACTTAAGAGCACAATTATAAAAAAAGAGAAAAACTATTCTAAACTTCTAGATGAAATAAACAAGATATCTCCAACTGAGATTATCTCGAGCCTACAAGACGAAACTATACTAAGTAACACACTACTTCAAGAAGATTTTGTTTTATCTACAGTGCCAGCTTCTTACTTTAAACTGGCTAATGCAGAATCTACAATTAAACGACTGCTTAATGTATTCTCATCTGATAGTCTTGGATTTGATAACCAAGAAGAGATGATTCTGGCAACTGGAGCTATACTTTCTTATATAGAGGATCCGCAAAAAGTTGAACTATCTCATATATCTACCATTGATATATATTCAATAGATAGTTTTATGATACTTGATAAGTTTACAAGACGTAATCTTGAGCTTGTGGAAACTATGAGATCAAAGGAAAAGCGAGGTTCACTTTTATGGGTTCTTGATAAGACAAAGACATCTATGGGAACGCGTGAACTTAAACGTATGATTGAACAGCCTCTTCTAAATGTGAATTTGATTAACAAAAGACTAAATGCTGTAGAAAGTATGTATGATGATTTATTCCTTAGAGACGAAATTAGAACGCTTCTCTCTGACGTTTATGACCTTGAGAGATTATCAACTAAACTGGTATATGGCAATGTTAACGCAAGAGACCTACTAGCACTTAAGTCTTCCCTTACAACTCTGCCGATTATAAGAAATCTACTTCGTGATTTTGACACGGGATTACTTTGCTCTATAAGGGATCAAATAGATCCACTTGAAGACATTTGTGAAAATATTTCAAATTCTATAAATGAAGATCCACCAATTTCTATAAAAGACGGAAATATTATAAATGATGGATACAGCTCCGAGCTTGATGAACTTAGAAGTGCAGTTAAAAACGGCAAGACTTGGATCTATGATATAGAGCAAAGAGAAAAAGACGTAACGGGTATACGTACTCTAAAGATAGGTTTTAATAAAGTCTTTGGATATTATATAGAGGTTACACGTGCAAACTCTGCTATGGTTCCTGAGTCTTATATAAGAAAACAAACACTTGCAAACGCAGAGAGATATATTACGCCTGAACTTAAAGAGATAGAAGAGAAGGTTCTTGGCGCTGAGGATAAGATTGTTGCTCTAGAATATAAGCTGTTCTGTGATATACGTGTAGATCTTCTTAAGAACGTATCAAGACTTTTATCGACTGCAAAGCAAATATCTCTACTTTATGTTATTTGTTCATTTGCTGATGTAAGTTATAACAATAATTATGTTAAGCCTAATGTAAACGATAGTAAAATTATAAATATAGTAAAGGGTCGTCATCCTGTTATAGAGAAGATATCACTTGAGGAAAAGTTTGTTCCAAACTCAACCACTCTTGATGATGATACTAATAAGATGTACATTATAACAGGCCCTAATATGGCCGGTAAATCGACCTACCTAAGACAAGTTGCTCTTATAACACTAATGGCTCAACTTGGTTGCTACGTTCCATGTGAAGAGGCTTTGATTGGTATAGTGGATAGAATCTTCACTCGTGTTGGTGCATCTGATGATTTAAGTCAGGGACAGAGTACTTTTATGGTTGAGATGAGTGAACTTGCAAACATTCTTCATAACTCAACTTCAAATTCTCTTATTATCCTTGATGAGATCGGACGTGGAACTTCTACTTACGATGGACTTAGTATAGCTTGGGCTGTTGTTGAGTATCTATCACAAGATAAAGATTTTAGTCCAAAGACTATGTTTGCAACACACTACCATGAGTTAACTGAACTTGAAGGTAAGTTCGAAGCTGTTAAGAATTACCGAATCTCTGTTGAAGAGGTAGGGGATGATATAGTATTCCTTAGAAAGATAGTTCGTGGATCTGCAAATCAAAGTTATGGCATACAAGTTGCAAAACTTGCGGGTATTCCTGATAAGGTTTTAAAGATTGCATATAGTGTTCTTAAGAAACTTGAAGAACATGATATAAACAATAACATCAATAGTATTCTAAATGATTCATCCTCTTCTTCAGTGGCAGATGATACCTCTACTATGAATACTTCTAGAAATTCATCAAATGTAGTAGATTCATTAAAAGTAGCTGAGTCGAGTGTTGAGTCTTCTAATGCGGAATCAAATAATGCTTACTCAGAACTTGAATTAGAAAATACAGTTAAGTCTTCAATGGAAAATACTTCACTGCAGGCTACTTTAGACTTTCCAGTTGAAACTGAAGCAGATAAAAAAGAAGAGACTAATCAGATTTCATTCTTTGAGGCTTCAAGGTATGATGATATTATAGAGGAACTTAAAAGCCTTAATGTGCTTGAGATGACTCCAATGGACTCAATGACTAAGCTGTTTGAATTAGTTAAGAAAGTTAAGTAAGATAAATTTATGTATAAATAAATATGTTGATAGTAGTAGAATTTTCATCAACACGAAGCTTATAAAAAAGTAAAATGAGGTGTTAATATGGGAAAGGTTCATAAACTTGATCGATTAACAAGCAATAAGATTGCAGCTGGTGAGGTTGTTGAAAAGCCAGCTTCAGTTGTAAAGGAGTTAATAGAAAACTCAATAGATGCAGGTTCGACAAGTATTATTCTTGAGATTAAAAATGGTGGAAAGACACTTATGAAGATTACGGATAATGGTCATGGAATCGAAGAGGATGATATACTAATCGCCTTTGAGAGACATGCAACTAGTAAGATTAATAGTGTTGAAGATATCTATAGTATTAAGAGTCTTGGATTTCGTGGTGAGGCACTTGCTTCTATTTCCTCAGTGTCAAACATAGAACTTATAACTAAGACTGAGAGTGACACTAGTGGAAGTAAGCTTGTGCTAAGTGGATCTAAGATGATTGAACAAAAGCCTTTTGGCTGCAACGTAGGTACTCAGATAGCTGTTAAGGATCTGTTTTTTAATACACCTGCAAGGCTTAAGTTTCTAAAGTCTAATGTAGCTGAGCAAAGTGCTATAACAGATATTATAAACAAACTAGCAATTAGTAATCCACAAATAGGTTTTAAATATGTTGTAGATTCAAAAAATATGTTTCTAACTAAGGATGATAATAACCTAAAGAATACGATATTTTCTATATATGGTCGTAGTATTGCATCAAACTTATTAGAGGTTAGCGATGAAGTAGATGGTATTAAGATAAAAGGTTTTGTTTCAAATCTACAGTTAACACGTGGCAATCGTCAACTTCAAAATCTATTTGTCAATAATCGTTATATTAAAAATACTGATATATCTGAAGGTATTAAGAGTGCTTATAAAACGATGATGCCTATAGGACGTCATCCAATTGTATTTCTATTTCTTGATATTGATCCATCTACAGTTGATGTCAATGTTCATCCAGCTAAGACGGAAGTTAAGTTTGGAAATTCAGCTATTATTAAACAAGCTGTTTACGCAGCAATTAGAAAGGCACTTATATCCTACGATCTAGTTCCAAAGTCTACCATATCTACAAATTCATACACTAACTTTATTAATGATGATAAGTTAGTGTTTAATCAAGATAATGCTAATGATACAAATGTTAAAGAAAGATTAGATAAGATAAGTCTTAATACTAGTGCAACTAATAAGGATATAAGCGAAGAGGTTAAACGTAATATTATCAAGGATGAGTTTTTAAAGAATATGGGTCATGAACCTACAAGGTTAAAAAGTGACCAGGCTTCGGATACTCGAGGTAAAGATACTATGGTCAATTTGGATACACCAAATAATCCTACTTGTCCTAACATATCAAAGCCAGATGAGTTTAGAAAAGTTGATTTTGCTAGTTCAACAAATGATGCTCCACGTCCTAGTTTCACAAAGCCCATCGGCCTAGCTTCTACTTATAAGACTGACCATGTGGATTTTAAAAAAGAAATGAACATACTCGATGATATATTTGTAAAGGAAAGCGCTCAGATTGTTATCGATGATGTGAATGATATAATACCTAGTGAGACATCAGTATATGATGATCTATTTTACATAGGGGTTATCTTTAAAACTTACTTGTTGTTTGAGAAAAACTCACAAATGTATATGATAGACCAGCACGCCGCACACGAGAAGGTACTTTTCGAAGAATACATCGAATTATATAAAGAGAAGAAAATACCATCTCAAATAATGCTTGAACCGCTTATAATTGACCTTTCTTACGCTGACGTAATTAAAGTTGAGAGTAACCATGCACTCTTTGAATCTCTTGGAATAGGCCTTGAAGTCTTTGGTAATGACTCTATTATAGTAAGAGAACTACCAGTTATATTTAATCTGCCTGTAACAAAAAATTTCATTTTAGAAATAATTGAAAAAATAGATGAAAAAGAAGTTGAAAGCCTTTATACTTTAAAGGTAGATCGTATAATTTCTGCTTCGTGCAAGAATGCTATAAAAGCTAATGACACACTTATGGACATAGAAGTTGCTAGTCTATTAAATAGATTAAAGACATTAAGTGATCCATACACTTGTCCTCATGGTAGACCGATTATCATATCGATATCTAAGGGCGAAATAATGAAAAAATTTAAGAGGACGTAAATACTTATGAAGAAGAATGTTGTTATAATTGTAGGACCAACTGCTGTTGGCAAAAATGCTTTATCTATTGCTCTTGCAAAGAAGTTTAATAGTGAAATAATATCTGCTG
>JBARWW010000397.1:0-2390 GCA_049647005.1 Acidaminobacteraceae bacterium
ACATATAGGTCTCGGCTTACTAAATCTCCAAGTTCATTTCTTGCTTCTACATTTATCTTTATAACTCTCTCAAGACCCATTTGTTCTACTGACTGGATTCTTCCGCTAAGTAGATTTTTTCTCATAAGCATACAAAACATAGGTGCTTTATCAGGGTTTTCTTTTTTTGCATTTACTATAGTTATATGTGGCAGACTTGCGTCTGATGAAATTTCAAGTATATAACTTGTTCTATTGTTACTTACTAGAAGTGTTACTTCGTCTTTCTCAGGTTGATATACCTTGTCGATACGTCCACCAACTAATTTTTCTCTTAACTCATTTATGAGTCCATTTATAAATAATCCGTCCATTGCCACGGTGACTTCCTCCTATTATTACGTTAATATATTTAAGCAATTCTATAGAAATCATTCTATAAAACGCAGGTAAATTGCTGGGTTAAAATTATAGCTAGAAAACTTTGTAGTTAGAAGTATACCATGTATTGGAATTATATAAAATACTAGGAGCTAATTTGGCATTACTTTATTAAGTGCTTTTCCAAATATTCATTGTTTATAAGTGCTTGATATAGTATGATTAAGTATGTGTGTGAGATACTTATGGACGTAAAAAGTATCTATAACTATATGAATAAAGGTGTATAGTTTTTCTATATAAATGGTGAATAAATATGATAGATTTTAAAAAAATGCATGGTGCTGGAAATGATTTTATTTTGATTAAAAAAATTGATGGCGTAAGTGACTATAGTAAACTAGCAAAAGAAGTGTGTCATAGAAATTTCGGCATCGGTGCTGATGGACTTATGGTTGCAAGTAAATCTAAGTGCGCAGATATAAAAATGAGTTATTATAATTCAGATGGATCAGTAGGCGAGATGTGTGGGAATGGCATAAGATGCTTTTCTAAGTTTGTGTATGAAGAAAATTTAGTTGACTTGCTAGACTTTGATGTTGAGACTCTTGCAGGGATTAAACATATAACACTTGAAAAAAGTGGAAAAGAAGTTGATAGTGTAACTGTATATATGGGTAAAGTTGTATATAACCCCGTAAATATTTCTATAGATACTTTAAAGCAAGAGTTTATAGAGGAAATAATTGAGATAAACGATGTAAAGATAAGTATAAGTACAGTTCTTATGGGAGTGCCACATACTATTGTCTTTGTTGATAAGCAGAGTAAAGACTTTTTGAAAACATTTGGTCCGCTAATTGAAAAACATCCTTTATTTAAAAGAGGCACTAATGTTAATTTTGTAGAAGTCGTAGATAATAACACTATAATAGTAGACACATGGGAACGTGGAGCTGGCAATACTCTGGCTTGTGGAACTGGTGCCTGTGCGAGTGCTTATATGGCTAAAAAATTAAAAAAATTAAACAATCAAATTACAGTACATGTACCAGGTGGTACTTTATACATTACTCTTGATGATAAAGAGGTGTATATGAAGGGACCAGCTGTAAATATTGCGACTGGAAAATATAACACAATGATTTAGACAATAAATAGATGTAGATAATTAATAGTAGTGTAGGAGGAAGAATATGATAAGAAGTATGACTGGATTTGGTCGCGGGGAATTTGAAAATGAAAAGTTTAGCATGACAGTAGAAATGAAGTCTGTTAACCATAGATACAATGATATAATTGTAAAAATGCCTAAAAAAATATTTAAATTTGAAGAATTTATTAAAAGTGAAATTAAGAAGCATGTCTCAAGAGGTAGAGTTGAGGTTTACATAAATTTTGAAGAGTCAAAGTCTGAGAGTTTTAAAGTAGTTCCAAACTATGCTGTGCTTGATGAATATCACAGAGCATATACTGAAATTAGAGAAAAATATGGTATTGATGGCGATGTATCTCTTTCGATGCTAACTAAGCATCAAGATGCGCTTGAGATCGAATTTGAAGAATCTAGTGAAGATGAAATTGTTCATGTTATTACAGAATCAATTAATCTAGCTATAGCAGATCTTATTGATATGCGAAGTGTAGAGGGTGAAAAACTTAAAGAAGACGTTATTATGCGCATTGAAATCATAAATGATATAGTAGCTGAAATCGAAAAAATAACTCCAGAAATTTTATTGGCACATAAAAATAAAATGATTGATAGAATTAATGAAATTAAAGATGAAGGTATTGAGTTTGAAGAGCAAAGGCTTGCTCAAGAGGTTGCTATATTTGCAGATAAAACTAATATAACTGAAGAAGTTGTAAGGCTTAAGAGTCACTTTAAGCAAGTTGAAAATATAATTGCTGAAGGTGGAAATGTAGGAAGGAAATTAGACTTCCTTGTACAGGAATTAAATAGGGAAGTAAATACAATAGGCTCTAAGTCTCCCGATGTTGACATATCAAATTATGTGGTTAATATG
>JBARWW010000398.1:0-5917 GCA_049647005.1 Acidaminobacteraceae bacterium
CGTGTACTTAAAGAAACTCTTGAAAATAAAACTATAAATGTTCATGTAGTTAGTGGTGGAGGAAGTGGCGAGCAGATACTTGAAAAACTTAATTCCATGGGTTTTAATGTAAGCTGTGGAGTCATAAGTCATGGTGATAGCGACTGGAATATCTGTAAACTATTAAACATAGATATTGCAGAAGTACTGCCATTCTCAGTTATTAGTGAAGATGCTATTATAAAAAACATATCACTTATAGAAAATTCTGATGTTGTTCTTGTAACTGATGTACCGTTTGGACCAGCTAATGTAGTTAATTTAGAGCTGCTACTTGAAACTGATAAAAATGTATATGTTCTTAAATCATACAGTAAATTTGATTATACTGATGGAAAAGCAAAAGAAATTTTGAAGAAAATCGAAAATTGTAATAGACTTGTCTATATAGATAGTTATAATGAATTTATTGATATAGTAAAAAAAGCATATATTTAACGATATATGCTTTTCTTGATTATAATGCAGAAAAAATAGTAATAGCTTAAAATATAATAATAAATTTAAGATTATATAATATGAATTTAGCGAGGTAGAAAATGAGTAGATTAATATTTGTAACAGGTGGAGCTAGAAGTGGCAAAAGTACATTTGCAGAAAAATTTGCAAAACAAAAAACCAATAAAGTGACTTATCTAGCAACTGGGTTAGCCTTTGATAAAGGTATGGAGCACCGTATACAAAAACATAAAGACCAAAGACCAGACCACTGGGAATTGATAGAAACTTATAAAGAATTTAATAAAATTAGTGAAATTGATGCATATAAAAGATGTGATTTACTACTTGTAGATTGTCTTACAATTCTTGTTTCTAATCATATGATATATAGCGGTATAGATTTTGATACATGCCTAGCTATTGAAGTTGATGAACTTGAGGTTAAGATCAAAGAAGAAGTTGCGAATCTACTTAAACATTCAAGTGAAAAAGATATGATTATAGTGAGCAATGAAATAGGTATGGGTATAGTTCCACCATACAAAATGGGTGCATACTTTAGAGATATAGCAGGTCGTATGAATCAGTTTGTTGCATCCATAGCTAATGATGTCTACTTTGTAGTTAGTGGGATTGACATTAAGATTAAGTAATTTTATAAGGCTTTTATAAGATATATCAAGGTGGAGGAATAAATATGAAAGTAGTATTATTTAATGGAAGTCCGAGGAAAGAAGGAAATACATATCACGCTATGAAAATGCTTGAAACTGAACTTCAAAATGAAGGAATTGACACTGAAATTTTACATATTGGTGGAAGTGTAATTAGAGGATGTACTGCTTGTGGTATGTGTGCAAAGAATAAAGATGAAAAATGTGTTTTAAATGATGAGGTTAATGGATGGATTCAAAGTATTAAAGATGCTGATGGAATTATACTTGCTTCTCCAGTTTATTCTGCAGATATTACTGGAACTATGAAATCTTTTTTAGATAGGGCGTTTTACGTAAGTTACGTAAACGAATCGCTATTTAGATATAAAGTTGGAGCATCGGTTGCAGTTTCTAGACGCTCTGGTGGAATGCCTGCATTTAATCAGTTAAATAATTATTTGACATATTCGCAGATGATGATTCCTACTTCAAACTATTGGAATGTAATATATGGATCAATACCAGGTGATGTTAACTATGATGAAGAGGGCAAACAGATTTTGCGCGTTCTTGGTAAAAATATGGCTTGGCTCATGAAGCTTGTTGAAGCAGGCAAGGATACTATAAAAGAACCAGAACAAGAAAAAAAATCATTTATGAACTTCATTAGATAGATAGTGATAAGATGCTACAAAAAATAAATATTATTGGTTAGAAAGTCCAATTCTTATAGTATAATAGTGTTAGTAACAACTTATGAACAAATCACAAACTATTATATGAAGCAGCTAAGATGAAGTTGTTGCGTAGGAGGACGAATGAATGGCACATAAATTTAATGTAGCAAATAAAAACAAATTAGATAATGAGTGGAGACGCGAAAATATTCCACCTAAAGATGTTCTTAAAGAATTTGGATTATTGGAAACTGATAACTTTGCTGATATTGGATGTGGAATTGGCTATTTTAGTATAGCGGCTGCGGATATTATAGATGTAAATAATAAAATTTTTGCTATGGATATATCAGATGATATGCTTGTAGAAGTTGAAAAAAGAGCACAAGTTGCAGATGTATCTAATATAGTAACTGTTAAAACTAATGAATATGATCTTAAGCTACCAGATGCTTCTGTATCATTTGCACTTGTTGTAAATGTTCTTCATGAAGTAGATGATAAAGATAAATTTGTTAAGGAAATAAAGAGAATACTTAAAAATGATGCGAGAGTAGCTCTGATGGAGTGGGATAAGATAGAAATGGATATGGGACCACCAGTTGATCATAGAATCTCTAGCGAGGAACTACAAAATTTATTTTTAGAAAATGGTTTTAATCATGATAGTTCATCTACTTACGCTAATATATTTTATGGTGAAACTTTTATAAATACAATTAATATATAGGTGAAAATGTAAGTTTAAAGTGAGAAAAAGCCATATACACATCATATTAATCAAAATTACTTAAATTAAAAATACCATTAGTTGTAAAAAACTATGGTGTTTTTTTTAGATTTATAATAGTATTTATTCATCACAAATTCAACATAATAGCATGATATACTTATAAAGTAAGTTTTATGTTAAGGAGGCAATATGAGTGTAAAAATACTTGTAGTAGATGATGAAATCAGGTTTAGAGAACTTATATCAGATTTTTTAGTTAAAGAAGGTTATGAAGTTATAAAAGCTAAAGATGGAAGGGAAGCTATTGATTTATTCTTTAGTAATGAAAAAATTGATTTAGTAATACTAGATGTCATGTTGCCATACTACTCAGGACTTGAAGTTTGCAAGGCAATTAGGTCTAAATCACAAACACCTATACTTATGTTAACAGCTTTATCGGAAGAGTATGATGAAGTTAGAGCACTAGATATAGGTGCTGACGAATATATATCTAAGCCATTTAGTTATCCTATATTGGTTGCAAGAGTTAATGCATTAATTAGAAGAACTAACGCGAGTGAAGAAAATTTAATACATATAGATGGTGTTACTATAAATGAACAAAGTCATAAAATATTAGTTGATAATGAAGAAATTGAACTTAGTCCTAAAGAATATAAATTAATAATTTATCTAGTTAAAAATAAAGGAAGAGCACTTAGTCGCTATCAAATAATAAATAATGTTTGGAGTTATGATTTTTATGGTGATAGTCGAACTGTTGATTCACATATAAAAAGTGTTAGATCAAAACTCGGAAAGTATGGAGACTATATTAAAACAATTAGAGGGCTAGGATATAAACTCGAGGTGAAAAGATGAAATCGATAAGAACAAAATTGTTTGTTGTTTTTAGTGCATTACTCATATTTTTTATTTTGTTTTCTTTAGTATTAAATACGTATTTTTTAGAAAAATATTATATCTTACGAAATGAGTCAAACTTTGTAGAGAGTTCAGAAATGGTTAGAGATGTTTATGTCAATGACAAAGATAAGGTACATGAGTTAATTAAAAATATTGATAGATCAAATGGAGTACATATTGTAATACTAACTTCTGATATGAACGTTGAAATGGATTCATTTCCCTCAGCCGAAGATGCAAATAAGTTAAAAAAATTCTCAAAATCAGTAGTGGCTGAAATTGAAGACAGTAGAGTAAAACTTCAAGATGATTATATATACAATGTGAATATTGATCCAAGGTATGAAACAAAAAATCTTCAAATGATAACGAAAGCAGGAAATGATAGTTATATTGTTTTTTCAAAACCACTTGGTATGATTGGTGAAAATGCAAAAATAGCAAATGATTTCTTTATGTTTGTAGGTTTGATCACTATAGTGATTGGAAATATATTTATATTCTTTTTCTCAAAGCGTATGGTACATCCAATTGTAGAAATAAGCTCCGTTGCCAAAGATATATCTGATTTGAAATTCGAGAAAAAATATATAACAAATTCAGAAGATGAAATTGGAGTTTTAGGCGAAAGTATAAATCAAATATCTATTAAGCTAGATTCAACTATAAAAGAACTTCGTCTATCAAATAATAACTTAAAAGATGATATAAAAGAAAAACAAAAAATAGATAATATGAGAAAAACCTTTGTCTCAAATGTGTCGCATGAATTAAAGACACCAATTGGTATAATAAAGGGTTATATAGAAGGATTAAAGTATGATGTAGCTGATGATGAACTTAGAAGAGATTCATATTTAGATATTATAGTTGATGAAACTGAAAAGATGGATAAATTAGTTAAAGAACTATTAGATCTATCTACTATAGAATCAGACGTTGAGAAAGATGAAAAAAGTTTGTTCAATATATCAGTTTTAATAGATGATATAGTTGAAAAGTATAAACCGATATTTAAGGAACATGAGATACTATATAGTGTTAAATGTGAAGATGATTATTTTATTAGAGCGAATATGTTTAGGATTGAGCAAGTTTTAATAAACTATATAAATAATGCAATTAATCATGTAGATGAGAATAAAAAAATCGATATTGTAGCGATCTTAGATGAAAAATATGTAAAAGTATCTATTTTTAATACTGGAGAGAATATAGAAAAAGATGATCTCGAAAATATATGGACAAGTTTTTATAAAGTTGATAAATCTAGAAGCAGAGAATATGGAGGTTCAGGGCTTGGATTATCTATAGTTAAATCTATTGTTGATGAACATGAGGGTAGGTATGGAGTTATAAATAATGATAGTGGTGTAGAATTTTGGGTTGAATTACTTATAATTAAGGCAAATGAATTTGAATAGTCTTATTAATTTTAATTTATTTTTAAAACCATCACAAAACGGTCACATTTTAAATGTAAGATAAATATAGGATGAACAATCTATAATACTTAATTTGAAAATGATGGGAGTGATATTATGAATATTAATTCTGTAAGTAGCTATTCTTCTTTTAACTATGGAAATCTAAGTATAGCAAACAGTAAACAAGATGCAGAAGATGAATCAAGTGTTGATGGTGTAAAAAAAGGTAAAGGTGGACCCGGCGGACCAAAAGGAGCGGGCGGGCCACCACCTGGTGGAGGAAAAGGACCAGATCTAGATACAGATACAGATGGCTTATGGAGTAAAGATGAGGTTTCAGAGTACGCGGCAACTTCTGATGCATCCTTTGATGTGGATGATATATTTAGCAAATATGATACTGATGAAGATGGTAGTATAAATGCTAGTGAGCGTAAAAGTCTTGCAAGCGATAACGCATTTAAGTTATCAAAACCACAAGATATAGCAAAAGGTATGATGGCTGGGAATCAAAGAAGTATTCCTATGGTAAGTATTGATGAAGATGAAGACGATGAAAGTAGCGTTATAGAAGCTTTAAGTGAAAGTAATATTTTAGATTCTCTAAACGAAAGTTTTATATCAAAGTATATAGAAGCCTATCAAAGTAGTAGCGACTATAAAACTCAAGACATAGCAAGTTTATTTGATTTTGCCATGTAAAGTATATTTCAATAATTTCTTGCTTTTTAATCTATGAAAACAAATACAACTTCTAAAATATATTAAAATAAATGCTCCTAATATCAGTATTCAGATTAAATAAGTAATCTGAACTTCTAATAATAGGAGCATTTTTATGTCTATAAAACTATTAAAGCTCTAATCCTAACGATCGCAGATCGACATCTCTAAATTCTCTAAGTTTTAATGTTTAAGGTTTAAAGGTTTAAAGGTTTAAAGGTTTAAAGGTTTAAAGGTCTTAACCAAAAGTATATTCAATGACTTGAAGCGCAAGCATAGCGTTTATTTGAGTATAAAACGCAGTATTTATAT
>JBARWW010000399.1:0-3559 GCA_049647005.1 Acidaminobacteraceae bacterium
GGGATACGCAAAAGTGGATGCCGATTTTGCAAAAAAAGTAATTATATTAACTGATGATTTAGTTTCTTATCCAAATTATCCGGCGAGTATAGATCAAACTAAAGTTGATATGGTTGTTTTAGTAGATAAAGTAGGAGATCAAGATGGAATTGCAAGGGGTGCAACTAGATTTTCAAAAAATCCTAAGGAGCTCCTTATAGCACAAAATGCAGCAGAGTTTATAGCAAATTCAAAATATTTTTATAATGGTTTTTCATTTCAAACTGGTTCAGGTGGATCATCACTTGCTGTAACTAGATTTTTAAAAAAATATATGGAGAAAAATTACATCAAAGCATCATTTATACTTGGTGGAATAACAAAACCGATTGTTGATTTATATAATGATGGGCTTGTTGGAAAACTTTTCGATGTACAAACCTTTGATATTAGTTCGTGTCAGTCGATTGTTGAAAACAAAGATCATTTTGAAATAGATGCATCTATGTACGCAAATCCACATAATATGGGCGCTTTTGTAAATAAGCTAGATGTTGTTATATTGAGTGCACTTGAAATCGACAAAAACTTTAATGTAAATGTAATCACGGGTTCAAACGGAATAATAAGAGGAGCATCTGGCGGTCACAGTGATACATCAGCAGGAGCAAAACTTACAGTAATAGTAGCTCCATTAGTAAGGGGACGCATACCCACTATAGTTGAAAAGGTTATAACAAAAGTTACTCCGGGTTCAACAGTTGATGTTCTTATAACTGAAAGAGGCATTGCTATAAATCCTTTAAGAGAAGATTTAATTAGCGAATTTAAAGATAGTAAATTACCAATTATTACAATGGATAAAATGCTTGAAAAAGTAAAAAAAATAATAGGAACACCAAATGAAATAGAATTTGAAGATGAAGTTGTAGCAATCGTTGAATATAGGGATGGAACTGTTATAGATACTATCAAAAAAATTAAATAGGAATGATTTATGAATATGACAAATGAAAATCTAGTAGAGTTAGCTGATGTAATTCGCGATAAAGAAATTCGTGTTGAAAAAATTAAAAGTCTCACTAATGTATTTCACGAAACGGTTGTATGTTTTAAGCTAAATATACCAGGACCCATTAAAGATAATTCAGAGTATAGAAAAGTTTTTAAAAAATCTTTAGATGTATTTAAAAGTAAAGTTTCCAATATTTTATTTAGTCAAGTGAGTTATTTGAAAACTGGTCCAGTGGCATATTTAGTTATAAAAGATAGAGCAGAATATATCAAGCAAATTGCAATTGAAATTGAAGAGAGTGCTGAAATTGGTCGTATATATGATTTTGATGTTTATCATCAAAGTAAAAGTATATCAAGGCAGGATCTTGGAAAAGAAGTAAGAAGATGCATTTTGTGTGATGAAAACGTATGGATATGTTCACGAAGTAGAAAACATGGTGTTGATGAACTCCTAGTTAAGATTAGAAGCCTAACGGGAGCATATATTAAGGAGGATTATAATGAAAATATTAAAGGGTCAATTAGGGGTTTTAGTAACAATTTTATTAGTATCATCAATGTTAATAACAGGATGTACAAGTAAAGCCGTAGAAGATACTTCTACAGATGTAGTACAAGATAGTCAAGCAGAAGTTAAATATCCAACGAAAGCTATGGAATTTATCGCACCAGGAGGGGCCGGTGGTGGATGGGATTTAACGATTAGAACTGTTGCTAAAGTTCTTCAAGATACAAAATTATCACCAGTACCAACACCTGTAACAAATAGACCAGGTGGTGGTGGTGGAGTTAACTTAGCTTACATGAATGAAAAAGCTGACTCTGACAATATAATTTCTGTATACTCATCACCATTATTACTTATTAATTTAAATGGAACATCAGAACTTAGTTATAAAAATACAAAGCCTCTTGCTGGTTTAATCGCTGATTACGGTGTGTTTGTAGTTGCAAAAGAATCAAAATATGCAAGTATAACAGATGTACTTGACGCTCTAAAAGAAGATCCAAAGAGTGTTAAAATCGGTGGAAACTCATCGGCTGGATCAATGGACCACATTCAGTTCTTAATGGTAGCAAAAGCTTATGGTGTAACTAACTTAAATCAAATAGATTATATTTCATTCCAAGAATCAGGAGTTAGCCAGATACTTGGTGGATTTGTTGATGTATTTTCAACTGGACTTGGTGAAGTTTCTGCACTTCTTGAAAGTGGAGATTTAAAAGCACTTGCTCAGACTGCAGATAAGAGAATTGGTGATGGAATTGTTGGTGAAATACCAACAGTTATGGAAAGTGGAATTGATTCAACATTTGTTAACTGGAGAGGATTATTTGCACCAGAAGAAATGCCAGAATATGCATTTGACTTTTGGGCAGATACAATTGATCAATTGGTAAAAACTGATAAGTGGAAAGAATCTTTAGATACAAATAACTGGGATGATACATATATGCCAGCCGAAGAATTTTCAGTATTCTTGGATAAAGTAAACGAAGATTTCAAAGTTATATTAGAAGAAATCGGAATGTTACACGAACAATAATATTTAAAAAACTATAATTATTGTATAAACAACTTAGAATCTGCTAATCGTATGATTAGCAGATTCCAATATGAAAGTTGAGGAGATTATGAAAATAAAAATTGGAACAGGAACATTATCTTTGGCTTTAGGAGTGTTTTATTTAATTAATGCATTAGGCATTAAAAAGGCATCAATTGGAAATGCATTTGCACCAAAAATATTTCCCATTGGACTAGGAATTTTAATGATTCTATTTTCAGTAATATTAATATTAAAAGAAAATAAAAGCTTAAAGCCAATAAATTTTAAGGCGTTTTCAATAAATAGTATTGATATAAATAGTAAACTAGTGGTTTTGACTGCAATTACTTGTATATTTTATGGATTAATATTTGAAAAACTAGGTTATGTTATATCAACAATAGTATTTCTTGAAATAATACTTACATTTTTTAATGGGATTAAGAACTTTAAAACCAATACGATTGTAGCAGTTTGTTTTAGTGTAGCAATATACTTTGTATTTTCAAACTTACTTGGAATTATATTGCCATTAATGCCAATTTTAGAAATCTAGGAGGTGTGGATTTGGAATCATTAATGTTTTTACTTGACGGTTTTTCAGTAGCATTACAACCAATGAATTTATTTTGGGTAACTGTTGGTGGTATATTAGGTACCATAGTAGGTATGCTACCTGGACTTGGTCCTGCAACTGGAGTAGCGGTACTTTTACCTATGACTTTTACAATGGGACCAGAAGCAGCTCTTATAACTATGAGTGGTGTTTATTATGGAGCTATGTTTGGTGGATCAAGAAGTTCAATACTAATCAATACACCAGGAGATGGAGCGGCAATAGCAGCTACATTTGATGGATATCCTATGGCGCAAAATGGAAAAGCTGAATCAGCTCTTGCAATTTCTGCTATAGCATCATTCATAGGTGGAACATTTGCAGCAGTAGTTATGGTATTTGTTGCTCAACCAGTTTCAAGATTTGCCCTTAAATTTGGACCCGCAGAATACTTTCT
>JBARWW010000400.1:0-7407 GCA_049647005.1 Acidaminobacteraceae bacterium
GAAGAAAAACTTCCTAGTAGTTTAACAATAGATATATTGAAAAATAAACGAATAAATGATTATACTATAATTTTAAAAGATTTAGAAAACCAAGCGAGTTTAATAGGCTATGATGGTGTACTTGGAGGTACTATGATGTTTATAGTAGAAGAGTCAAAACTAATAAATGAAAAATATGTTCTTGCCTATTTTGAAGATGGACATATTGACGGATATGCTTTACTTAAATATACAATAAATAAAAATTTGGATATAGAGTGGAGTATATTAGAAAGTGAAGTAAATAATTAGAAAGAGGACTTAATATGAACATTTAGTGTGTGAATAATACATTATAGAATTTTCAAAAAAACTTTTAATAATGAAAGTGAATGGTAGGTTTTAAATAAACATTCAAATGAATAAATATGCATAAATTAATTGGAGTGTGAGGTGTTTTATGAGTAAAGGTTTGTGTCCAATATGTGGTAAGGATAATAATTGTTCTCTTGTAGCAGGGTTAGAAGTTTCAACGTGTTGGTGCGTGACAACTAAGGTTCCAAGTGAGCTTTTGGATCGTGTGCCTATGGAAAAAAGAAGAGAAAGTTGCGTGTGTATAGAATGTATAAATAGATATAATGAAGAAAGTTTATAAAAACTATTGTATAAATATGAAGTGTGAGATATAATACTTTGAAACGAAGAATTTAATAGTTACCTTTAAATTGGTCCGAGAGGCTAAAAAGGAGAGTGAAGAAATATGTATAAATTGATTATCGTATCTCTGTTGTTTGCATATAGCAAAAGCCTTTTGTCCTTTGACAATAGGCTTTTTTTTTATGAAATTTAGGAGTTCAGAAAAGCGAAGATTTTTATAGGTTTGGAATAACTATAGAAAATACTAAGTTAAAGCAAATTCCAAAATTTTAACGCTAATATACTTATGAGCCTAAAATGAAAATTTTTAGACACAGATAATGGAGGTAAGTTATGAAAGGAATAATATACTTTGAAGATGGGACAACTTTTTTAGGTAAAGGTTTTGGTAAGGTTGGAACTTCGGTTGGTGAGTTAGTTTTTAATACATCAATGGCAGGATATCAAGAGATTTTAACAGATCCATCTTATGCTGGACAGATTATCAATCTAACATATCCGCTAATAGGAAACTACGGAATTAGTGAAGAAGCAAGTGAATCTACAGCAATTTATGCAAAAGGTTTAATTGTGAAAAGCATTGAAGAGATGCCATCAAATTACAAATCAAATTCAGATATAGATTCATTTTTAAAAATGAATGAAACTGTGGGAATATATGATGTTGACACAAGAGCAATAACGAAAAAGATAAGAAGAAGTGGCGTACTTAAATGTGTTATCTCAACTGCAGACTTATCTTTAAAAGAATTACGAGTTGCTTTAGATTCTACTGATCTAAGAGATGATTGGATGAAGCTCGTATCAACAAAGGAAATTTACAATATTGCTGGAAGCGGTCCAAAAGTTGCAGTTATGGATTATGGAATAAAAAATAATATACTTAGAAATTTTAAAAATAGAAACTTTGATGTAACTGTATTTCCTTATACAAGTTCGCTTGAAGATGTACTAAAGTCAAACCCTGAGGCTGTTTTCCTAAGTAATGGACCAGGAGATCCAAAGGTTGCAGTAGAAGCAATTGAATTAATAAAGAATCTAATTGGTAAAAAGCCTATCTTTGGCATCTGTATGGGCCATCAACTTTTAGCTTTAGCTGGCGGAGGTGATACCTACAAGATGAAGTATGGGCATAGGGGTGGAAATCATGGAGTCTATGATATTAAAAGAGACAGAGCATATATAACATCACAAAACCATGGATTTGCAGTTCATAAAGACAGTCTTGAAAGTAGTGATTTAGAAATTACTCATATTAATCTAAATGATGATAGTGTTGAAGGTTTAAAACATAAAAGCTTCCCTATTTATTCGGTTCAATATCACCCAGAGGGTTCGCCAGGACCTAATGATTCAACGTATTTATTTGACCATTTTTTAAACATCATCGAGGAGGGTTTTTCATGCCAATAAATAAATCGTTAAAGAAAGTATTAATAATAGGGTCAGGACCAATAGTAATTGGTCAAGCAGCTGAGTTTGACTACTCTGGAACCCAAGCATGTAGTGCTCTTAAAGAAGAGGGAATAACTACTATTCTTATAAATAATAATCCAGCAACAATAATGACTGATAAAAAAATAGCGGATAAGGTTTATATAGAGCCACTTAATATAAAAGTAGTAGAAGAAATAATCAAAAAGGAAAAACCAGATGGCATTTTAGCAGGATTTGGTGGGCAAACTGCACTAAATATAGCAATGCAATTAGATGAAAATGGAATACTTAATAAATATGGGGTTAAGCTACTTGGAACAAGTTCAGAGAGTATAAAAAATGCAGAGGATAGAGAAGCTTTTAAGAACCTCATGATTAAGATAGATGAGCCAATTCCTGGAAGTGCTATTGCCAATAACATTAAGGAATGTCTTGATTTTGTTAAAGAAAATGGTCTTCCAGTAATAATTAGACCGGCATTTACACTTGGTGGTACTGGTGGAGGAATTGCAGAAACTCATGAAGATTTACTAACAATATGTGCTAGAGGGCTTGAATGTAGCCCGATTACTCAGATACTTCTTGAGCAAAGTATAGCGGGATGGAAAGAGATAGAATATGAGGTTATACGAGATAAAAATGATAACTGTATAATTATATGTAACATGGAAAACCTAGACCCTGTAGGTATACATACAGGTGATAGTATAGTAGTTGCACCATCTCAAACATTAAGCGATAAAGAGTATCAGATGCTTAGAGATTCATCAATAAAAATCATAAGAGCACTTGAGATAGAAGGCGGATGTAATGTTCAGTATGGACTTGATCCATTTAGCAATAATTATATAGTTATAGAAGTAAATCCTAGAGTTAGTAGATCAAGTGCTCTTGCATCAAAAGCAGTAGGATATCCAATTGCAAAAATAGCTGCAAAAATAGCAATAGGATATACATTAAATGAACTAAAAAATTATGTAACTAAAGTTTCAAGCGCGTGTTTTGAGCCAGCTCTTGATTATGTGGTAGTTAAATTTCCAAAGTGGCCATTTGATAAGTTTACTGGAGCAAAAAAGACACTAGGTACACAGATGCAAGCAACTGGTGAGGTTATGGCTATAGATAGAACTTTCGAGCGTGCATTACTTAAGTCTCTATCTTCTCTTGAGGGTGATTTTTCAGAAATTTATATGTCAAAACTTGAAATCTTAGATAATGAACAACTTATACTTAAAATAAAGAAATGTGATGATGAGAGAGTGTTTGCAATAGCTGAGGCTTTTAGAAGAGATATTAGTGTAGAAGAAGTTTATAATATAACGAAAATTGATAGATGGTTTTTGAACAAGATAGCAAAAATCGTAGCTATGGAAAATAAACTTAAAAATGAAGATAGTTCTAAAAAACTAGTAAATAATGCAAAAAAAATGGGCTTCTCTGAAAAAACTATAAAGAATTTATCAAGTGATAAAGAAATAGCTGCAAAGTATCTTAGCCAGGCTGATAAGTCGGTATTTAAAATGGTAGATACATGTAGTGGTGAGTTTGACGCCCAGACGCCTTATTACTACTCTTGCTATGAAGGTGAAGATGAGAATATTATAAGCGATAAAAAGAAAATAATAGTTATAGGTTCTGGCCCAATTAGAATAGGACAAGGAATTGAGTTTGACTACTCATGTGTTCATGGAGTCTGGTCTATAAAGGAAGCTGGATATGAGGCTATAATGATAAATAACAATCCAGAAACTGTTAGCACAGACTTTGACATTGCAGATAAGTTGTACTTTGAATCTCTAAATATAGATTATGTAATGGATATAATAGAAAAAGAAAAACCAGAAGGTGTAATACTTCAACTGGGTGGTCAAACATCTATAAATTTAGCACAGAAGCTATCAGAAAATGGAGTTAATATACTCGGGTCATCATATGAGTCTATAGACACAGCTGAAGATAGAGATAAGTTTAGAGCATTCTTAGATAAGTTAAATATACCTTGTCCAGTTGGTGATTCAGTATTTAATGAAGTGGAGGCTAAGAAGCTAGTTTCTATTCTTGGGTATCCAGTTGTTATACGACCGAGTTATGTAATTGGTGGTAGGTCTATGGAGGTTATAACAACAGATGAATCTTTAAGTAGATATATGGATGAATACAGTTTAAACTTTGAAAAAAATCCAGTTCTTATAGATAAATATATAAGGGGAATTGAGATTGAAGTAGATGCAATTTCAGATGGTCAAGATATACTTATACCAGGAATCCTTGAACATATTGAAAAAACTGGAGTTCACTCTGGTGATAGTATATCAGTATACCCTCCTATAACGCTTAGTGATAAAATTGTAGAAACATTGATTGATTATACAAAACGTATTTCAAAGGAAATAAATGCTATAGGACTTATCAATATACAGTATGTATTTGATGGATCAGAAATCTATATTATAGAAGTAAATCCTAGAGCTTCGAGAACGATTCCTATACTTAGTAAGGTAACAGACGTTCCAATGGTTAAGATAGCTACTGAGATAATGCTAGGTGCTAAATTAAAGAATATGGGCTATGGTGTAGGACTGCTTAAAGCAAAAGAGTTGTATGCTGTAAAAGTACCAGTATTCTCAGGGGAAAAACTTACCGATGTAGACATGTACTTAGGGCCAGAAATGAAATCGACTGGTGAAGTTTTAGGAATAGATAAGATATACGAAAATGCTGTATATAAAGGATTTAAAGGATCAAATATAAAGTTACCACTTGGTGGGCATATTTATGTTTCACTTAGAGAAATTGATAAATCATTAGAAACAGTAGATGTAATAAAAAATTATGTCGAAATGGGATTCGAAATCTATGCGTCATTTTCAACAGGTAATTATCTGGAAAAAAATAATATAGCGTGTGAAATCATACCCCAGTTTAAGATAGAAGAGTTAATAAAAGCAGACATGATAAGCATAATGATAAATACTCCAACTCGAGGTAATAATAGCCTAAGTTTTGGATTTAAAATTAGACGTATGATGCTAGAAAAAAGACTACCCTTGTTTACCTGTGTAGAAACAGCAGGTTTGTTTAAAGTGGCACTAGAAATAGAAGCTAGTGATACTGAAATTAAATATATGACTATGAAGGAATATTTAGCCTAGTAAAATATAATGGAAGGGTAAAGTGATTTATAATTATCACTTTACTCTTTTTCTTATTTACTTTAATATAAGTAGACAAATGAGTTGAGTGGAAGTTTTATATATAAAATATTGAAGAGTCATAAATAAAAAGAATTAGTTTTCAAAATACTCTTGAATAAACATTAAAATTTGTTATTATAATTACATACTCATATAGCCATACGGGTATATGAAAATTATAAAAATCAAACTATAAACTATAAACTATAATAAAAAGCGAGGGGTAAACAACTATGAGCAAAGCTAAACTATATACGCTTACAGGATTTTTAGGTTCTGGAAAAACAACTTTCTTAACTAGTTTACTAAATAATGTAGATGGAAAGAAAGTTGGAGTTATACAAAATGAATTTGGTAAGATTGGTATTGATGGTAATATAATTAAAAAAGATGGTATGGAACTTATTGAAATAAATAGAGGATCAATCTTCTGTTCTTGCCTAAAGTTATCATTTATTGAATCTTTAAAAGAAATGTCAGATAGAGAAATTGAGTACCTATTTGTAGAAGGTTCTGGACTTGCAGATCCATCAAATATGGGTGAGATACTTGCAGCTCTTGATGTTTTAAAGAAAGACGCAGTAGAGTTTAAAGGGTCAATTGTTGTAGTTGACGCAGTTAATTTCTTAGATCAATTAGAAGATATAGAAACCGTTACTAGACAAATCAAGCATTCACAGATAGCTATAATAAGTAAAGCAGACTTAGTTGATGAAAATAAACTTGGAAATGTTAAAGCTACAATTAGGTCAATTAATGAAAATATTAGAATTGAAATTGCAGACTTTGGATCTATTGATTTCGATTTCTTTGATGAAGATATATTTAAATACAGTAGAGTATTAAGTGAAGAAAGTACAAATGTACCAGAAAATAAGCCAAAGTCAATTAGCTTAACATTTGATAAAAGCGTTAAAAAAGATAAACTTACTGATTTCATTAATACAGTAAAGAAGGATTGTTTTAGAATCAAAGGATTCTTTGAACTTGAAGATGGCTGGTATCAAGTTGATGTTGTAAATGATTTAATTGATTATAAAAAAATTAATTCTAGAAATGATCAGTCTCAATTAGTATTCATATCTAAGATAGGTCCACAGATAATTAGACCAGTATTTAACAATTGGACTGAAATAATTAAAGAAAAAATGGTATTAAGATAAATTAAATAAAGCAAAATAAATGCTGGGGTCCTCTTACAAAAGATGACCTTATTTTTTGTCGAAAAATAGAGTATTATAGGAGACTTCAAAATGGTATAATAAATCTGGGCGTATATTTGAAGTATTTCCCATCAAATATATAATAAATAAAATACGGGGTTAATATGAAAAAAATTATAAACTATGTTGCTTTATTTGTTCTAACTATCTCACTAGTTTTGATTGGAGCAGATTTGCTAAAGCAAAATCAAAGCGATGGTGTGACAAAACTGGATTTAGTTAAAACTAATAGAGAAAGAGAAACTATAATAGTTGCAGATGATATAAATTATCCACCATATAGTTATCTTGATAAGTCTGGAAATCCGCAAGGATTTAGTTTGGAACTAGTTCAAGAAGCTGCTAACGCAATGGGCTATAATGTAGAGTTTAGATTAGGTGAATGGAATAGTGTGCGCCAAGCGCTTGAAAATGATGAAGTTGATATTATTGCAGGGATGTTTTATTCTGAAACTAGGAGTAAAACATATGATTTTACAAATAGGCACTCTATAACTAGTGGTGATATATTTACAAGAAATACTAGTGAGAAGATAGAAGGTATATTTGATCTTAGAGGTAAAACTATCGTTGTTCAAGATAGTGATATCGTGTATGAATATTTAAAAGAACAAAATATAGATATAAAATTTATAAGAGTTCCAACTGTCTCAGAAGCACTTCACTTGGTTGAAGATGGAAGTTATGACTATGCAGCACTCTTATCTATACCAGCTAATTACATACTTAAAAATGAGAAAATAAAAAATGTTAGTTCAAAGGGTTTATTTATAGCACCAAAAGATTACAGCATGGTGGTAAATAAAGGTAATGATGAGTTGTTACTAAAATTAAATAGTGGTCTTTATCTATTAAAAACATCAGGAAGATATCAAGAAATTTATGAAAAATGGTTAGGTGTATATGAAGAGAAGACC
>JBARWW010000401.1:0-6220 GCA_049647005.1 Acidaminobacteraceae bacterium
TCATTGAAATCTAACCATAGTGGAATGTAAATTTTTCATCTGTTCTTTGTTCTGCATAATCTTCTGCATTGAAATCTAACCATAGTGGAATGTAAATGATTTAATGAACCTAGCTTCACCTAATTGCTTGTATTGAAATCTAACCATAGTGGAATGTAAATCATGTTGCAAATACACCAATCACTATTTCACTTAAATTGAAATCTAACCATAGTGGAATGTAAATGCATTTACTGAAAAACCAGGGGTAATAAGTTCACATTGAAATCTAACCATAGTGGAATGTAAATGCATATATAATGGTCAACAAGCGTGGGGCAATGGATTGAAATCTAACCATAGTGGAATGTAAATCAGAAAACTCAACACTTAATTCAATAACTAATGATAATTGAAATCTAACCATAGTGGAATGTAAATAAACTTGTCTATCCTTGTGGTGTTGATACTGAAAGAATTGAAATCTAACCATAGTGGAATGTAAATTCTTATAAAAAAGTCATTAAAAATGGTGAAGTTACATTGAAATCTAACCATAGTGGAATGTAAATGTAATACCAGCAAGTAAACCCCTACTAATCATACCACATTGAAATCTAACCATAGTGGAATGTAAATTTAGGATAATTTGAAATATAATGAATTTATAGCCTGATTGAAATCTAACCATAGTGGAATGTAAATATAGAACCAACTCTACCAGTTGCACCAAACGCATCTATTGAAATCTAACCATAGTGGAATGTGAATACAGTATCTTTACCTTTGTTTTGAACTTGAATTAATTGTAATCTATTCATTATCTGATATAATTAAATAAAAATTTCCTAGAAAATTATGAGGTGTCTTATATGATATATTTTGAGCATTTATTTAAAAATTTAATACTTGAACGAGCGTATGATTATTTTGCTAGTGGTTTAATTAAAGAGTTAGAGTATGTAGATGACGAAATTACTGCTAGAGTAGATGGTTCTTCACTTTATGATGTTCGAGTTACTATAGTTGAGGAGTGCATTGAGGATATGTTCTGTGACTGTCCATATTTTAGTGATGGTAACAACTGTAAACATATAGCAGCAGTTCTTTACGCAGTAAATAATAAGCATCATGAAATTATAAAGGAAGAAGATCATAAGTCGGAGTCTTTTGAATCTATTTTAGATAGATTATCTAAAGAAGAGCTTATTGATTTTCTAAAAAAAGAAATGAAGTTAGATGATACTATGATAAATAGATTCAGCATGCGGTTTCATACTTTTGATGAATCTGAAATGTTATCAGCACATCTTGAATTTGTAGAAAGTTTACTTGAAAATTATACATATCCAAGTAGATTTGTTGAGTACTATGAAATAAGAGATTATGAAGCGTCGTTACATATGATTCTTGAATCTATTGAGAGCTTATTTGCCTCTGATAAGTATGAGATTATATTTATGATGATTAAATCTGTGATTGAAAAGATAGCTATTATAGAACTAGATGATAGCTTTGGAACAACCACAATGATTTTAGAATCATTAATGAAAAACTTAAGATTGATTATAGACAAAGCCGATGAAAAAATTTATAATATGATATTTGAATGGACATATGTAGCTATAGATTCGAATCTACTAGGCGATTTAAATTCATATATTACTATTATTTTTATGGATAATTTTAAAGAAGAAGATAAACTTAAGAAAAAAATTAAACTAATTGAAAGAATAATATCTAAAATAGATAATAATGATAGCTGGAATTCGAGGTATGAAATAACGATATGGGTGACTAATAAAATTCAAATACTAACAGAACAAAGTAAAAATCACGAAGTAGAAGAGTTAATAGAAGAATATCTATATCTTAATAGTATACGAAGAATATATATAGATAAGTGTATAGTGGCTAAAGATTATGGTAAAGCTATTATGCTATTACTAGAAGGCAAAATTATTTGCGCTGATACAGGTGGATCTCTTGATTATTATAGTGAAAAATTAATTGAAATATATAAAATTACTAAGAATAAAGAGAAACTCTTAGAGGAATGTGAAAAAAGACTTTTTGAGTATTCGCCGAGTTCACTTAACGCCTATTTGGAGTATAAAAGTTTATTCCAATATAAGGTTTGGGAATCATTGAAGCATGAAGTTATTGAGAATTTGAAAAATGATAGTGTCGATATAAAACCACATTTAATGGAAGAAAAATTGTTTGGTGAATTGCTTTTAGAGATAAAAACCTCTCCATATTGGGATGATCTTACAAGATATGAGGAAGTGCTCTATAATGAATATAAGCTAGAACTTTTAGAGTTATTTAAGAAAAAGGTGATTTCTATGGCAGAGTCATCAGGTAATCGTAATCACTATAAAAGTATTATAAGAGAAATAAAGCATATAAAGACGTATCCAAGTGGTGAGGATGTTGCAAAAAAATTAATAGAGTTATTTTCTAATAATTATAAAAACCGAAGTGCTATGTTAGATGAGTTTAGAAAAGCTAAGATGTTACAGTAAATTTTTGAAAACCATATAAATTCAAAAAAATACCGGTGTATAAAAAAAGTTTTTATATCAATTCGTACTATAATTTGTTATGATTACAACAAGCGATTGAATGAATGTTCATTCTTATATATTTTATAGTTTTAAAAGCACTTTAATGGATATATATAAACTGCAAGTAAGATGTTAATAAATATAGAAGCTAACTAGGAGGTATTATGTTAAATTTTAATTTTCAAAATAAAACAAAGATAATTTTCGGTAAAGATATGGAAAATGAAGTCGGTAAAGAGTTAAAAAAGTTCGGTAAAAAGGTATTGCTTCACTATGGTGGTGGAAGTATTAAAAAGTTCGGATTGTATGATAAGATTGTTGCCAATTTAAAAGAAAATGGTATTGAATTTATAGAGCTTGGTGGAGTAGAGCCAAATCCAAAATTATCACTAGTTAGAAAAGGTATAGAGATATGTAAAGCAGAAAACATTGACGCAATTTTATCTATTGGTGGCGGTAGTGTTATAGACTCAGCTAAAGCTATAGGTGTTGGAGCAATGTATGATGGTGATGTTTGGGACTTCTTCCTTGGTAAGGCCGCTATTGAAGCTACATTACCGATGGGTGTAGTTCTTACTATACCAGCTGCTGGTAGTGAAGCTAGTAGTGGCTGCGTTATAACTAATGAAGAGGGACAGTATAAGAAATCATTTGGTAGCGGACTTGTTAGACCAATGTTTGCAATACTAAACCCAGAAGTTACATACACACTTCCAAAGTACCAAAGTGCTGCTGGTGTTGTGGATATGTTGGCTCATACTATGGAAAGATATTTTACTAATGAAAAACATGTTGATTTAACAGATAGATTATGTGAAGCTACAATGCAATCAATTATTCATAATGGTAGACTTGTTATGGAAAATCCAAAAGACTATAACTCAAGAGCAGAGATTATGTGGGCTTCAACAGTTGCACATAATGATTTTTTAGGAACAGGTAGACTTGGTGATTGGGCATCTCATAACATTGAGCATGAGCTGAGTGGTATCTATGATATAACTCACGGAGCGGGTCTTGCTATTATATTCCCAGCTTGGATGAAGTATGTTTATAAACATGACACAGCTCGCTTTGTTCAGTTTGCAACTAGAGTATGGGATGTTAAGGATGATTTTGGTAGGGAGGAAGAAATTATACTTGAAGGAATTAGAAGAATGGAAGTATTCTTTAAGGACATGAATATGCCTGTATCGCTTCGAGATGCTGATCTAGCAACAGATAGATTTGAAGAAATGGCAAAAAAAGCTACAGAGTTTGGAGCGCAGGGTAACTTTGTTAAGCTAGAAAAAGAAGATGTAGTTAAAATTTATGAATTAGCAAAATAAGAAATCTAAAACTATATATAGTAAAGACTAAAACGCCTGATTCTATGATTCGAATCAGGCGTTCGTATTTTTAAGTATATTTTTAGATTTTTAATAGTAATTTAAGAGTTCTGGTAGCATATATATTATCTAAACTAAATCTTAAATACTTTTACCTGATCAATAAGAGTTTCTGCTAAAGTCATATTTACCTCAGCAAGAGCTGAAACTTCTTGAATTGAAGCTGTTTGTTCTTCTGTTGAAGCAGAGATTTCTTCATAAGTAGCTGAAACATCACTTGTCATTTCAGCAAGTTTTTCAGTTGCACTTAAAATCTTGTTTTTCATATCATTAACCATTTCAGTAGAACTCATAACGCCATCCATCTTTCCTATAAGTTCTGAAAGAGAATTGTTAATTTCAGTGAATGACTCAGTAACATTACCGAGTACATTACTTTGTTCTTCTGCGATTGTTTTAACTTCTTTTGCTTCATTAACCGAAATATTAGCTTTATCTTTTACATTAAGTATAATTTCATTAACCTTTTGTGTAGCGCTGTCTGTTTCAACAGATAGTTTTCGTATTTCTTCAGCAACTACAGCAAAACCTTTTCCAGATTCTCCAGCACGTGCTGCCTCAATAGATGCATTAAGTGCAAGTAGATTTGTTTGGCTAGAAATAGCACTTATAGTATCTACAAAGTTTACCATATCTTCAATTGCATTATCAACTTCTAAAACTCCAGATTCAATATTGCTAGCTTTTTCGAGACTATCTTTTGCAATCATTTCAAGGTTCTTAATCTTTACTTGTCCATTTTCAGAGTGTTTACTTGCAAGTTGAACTGATTCGTTAGCTAAGTTAATTAATGATTTACTATTATCAATCTCATCTCCAAGTGACTTAGAACTATTTGCCATATCTTCTGCAGTAGCAACTTGATCAGTAGCAGTTTGAGCTAAAGATTCAATCGCTCTAGAGTTTTCATCTACAGCTGTAGCAGTTTCACTCATAATCTTTGAAAGACTGGTAGAAGATTCGCTTAATTTGCTTGAATCACTTATTATGCTTGAAATCAAATGTTTAAGATCTTGTTTCATTCTATCAAGTGCATTAGCAATATCACCAATTTCATCTTTCTTAGTTAAAATTGCTGAGTCAATAACAATTGCAAAGTCACCATTTGCCATTGATTGCATATTGATAGCTAAATTCTTTAATGGTTTCACTAAAAAAGTTGATAATACATAAAGTATAACTAGTGATACAAAGATAGCTATTATAATTAAAATAATAGATGTTCTTACGTATGATGCAATAGCAACTTCCATCATCTCAAGCGATATACCAATTGCGATGCTTCCTATTGCTTTTCCATTAGAATAGTATGGAACCTGAACATCATATGCAGCCACACCAGTAGTTTCATCTACCCAATAAGCAGCTCCTGGAGTTCCTTTGATTGCATTTAGAGTGACTTCATCAGTATATGTAATACCAATCATCGATTCAGTACCATTTATAGCAGTTCCGTTTTCATCAATTAAAACTGCATATAGCACTATTTCCTTTTCACGCTCTTCTTCAAGTAAAATCATATCTGTAGAAAAATCTTTCTTAACTGTGTCAATTTCATCAGCAGCTATACCGACTTGAACGTAGTATCCATTTTCTAGAGCAATTCCACCGTATTTATATAGTTTTTTATCAATTGGATTTTCACGCACATCTTCCATATACGTTTTTGAACTCCCATTAAAGATAATGTCCATAGCATGACCAGAAGGATATTCCCAGTCTATGTAATCAACTATATTTGAATATACAATTTTTCGATTTGGTGCAATAACATTAATCTCAGTAACATCTAGCGACTTAGCCATGTCTATGAAATACTCATTACTCCAGTTTGCTGAGTCGGTGTAATTTATAGACTCTGAAGCTAGTAGTATGGTATTTCCTAGGAATGTATCAAGTGTTTTGCTAAATGTCTCAGCAGTCTTTAATTTCATATTTACTTCTTCAGCAATAATGAAGGCCTGTTCCCTCATATCTTTAAGTGCCATCTTTTCTGTGTTTTGAACACCCATAAATGTTAGAGCTGAATTTGATACTACAAGTAATATCACTGCAATAAGCATAATTTTAGATTTGAAATTTAAATTTCTCATTTTTCCCCCTTAAAATATAATATGTCTTACAATTGGGATTATATCATAATCGCGATTGTAAATATAGATGATGCTAAGTGAACTTAATATTAATCTAAGTATACAATATTAATAATGTATAATATATAAGTATAAAGCATTTGTTTATTAAAAATATATTTTTTGTAGACTGAAAGTAAGTTGGCAGAGA
>JBARWW010000402.1:0-2434 GCA_049647005.1 Acidaminobacteraceae bacterium
ACAGCAGATAAACTCACAATTATCTCAAGGTGCTTTTGTTTTGTAGCTTTAAATAATTTAAATAATAAAAACGAAACTACAACCCCAACTAACATTGCTCCAAAAACATTCCACGAAATTGTTTTTACAAATTCTAAAGCTATATTAGAGCTGTTTTGATTTATAGAAGTAAAAGTAACGAATAAAGCAACTGCTATACCATCATTAAACAGTGACTCGCCCTCTACAATAATCGATATACGCTTTGATAATCCAACCTTATTTAGTATACTCATAGCCGAGATTGGATCCGTAGGAGCTATTATGCTTCCAAGAATACATGCCTCGATAAAATTCATCTCTATACCGAATACTCTCACAACTAAAAGTGTTAGTCCAGCATATATAAAAGTTGCTAAAAGTGTTGATACAAAAGCAAGAGATCCAATTAGATACTTATCATGTGTTAAATCTCGAAGTTTTATACCCGCCGATCCACTAAATAGCAAATAGCATATAAAACCTCCTAAAACCACATCATTAAAGTCTATCTTGGTCAAAATACTGTCGAGCTCGATTATGCTAGTTATACCGAGTGTTTCAAGTATAATTAACACAACTGATGTACATAGTGCAATTGTCAGAAGTCCGATTTCTTCGGGTAGTTTTACTACCTTCTCATTTAGAAAACTAATAGCAACCATTGCTAAAAATATAACTGACAACATTGTTAATCCATCTGAAAAATTCATTTTTTTCTCCTTCCCTATTACAAATTTTGCTGAAAATTTCCAAATATAGTTCGTATTTTTTCTACAACTTTTATCTGCTTCCCTAAATTTCCAACTACAATAGTATACTCCTTTCATTTGACTTGTGCTACTAAATTTGCAATATACTCTTGATTTATCGGTTATATCATATAAATACTAGCTATAAGTAGATATAAAAAATGACTCCTATGATTCCATATTAAAGAGATGGGTCGAATTTAAAGACTTAAAAAACAAAACACTTCAAGAAATCATATATTATTACTATGTTCTTGAAGTGTTTTTAATTAAATTGCTATATAAATAACTTAATATAGGTATAACTTGTTTTCTAATATAAACTTTTCCACATTTTGAGGAAGCAAGCCGCTTATGGTCTCATTACTTCTAATTATTTTTCTAATACTCGTAGATGATATATCAAGTGTAGCAAAACTACATATATATGTTTCACCACCCAATAATTTTAATTCTTTTTTAATTTTTTCAACTTTATTAGTATCGGTTTTATCTCGCACAACTACACAAAATGCAACTTTACTTATCAATTCTTCCAAATTACGCCATTCCATTATAGTCAGGTATGCATCTGACCCAATTATATAATAAAGTTTGGATTGTGGATTACTTGCTGCTATCAAATCTATCTTTTTTAACGAGTATCCTTTGAGTTTATTCTTAATTTCTATATCACTTGCAAGTATTAAATTTTCTCCATCACATGCTAGATTACACATCATCATACGTTCTTTAGCAGAGCTACATACACTCTCACCTTTATGTGGCGACTCATATGAGGGTACAATAATTACAGAGTCTAGTCCAATACTCAAAATCACGCTTCTAGCTATGTGCATATGACCATTATGTATAGGATCAAATGTTCCTAAAAATACACCTAATTTTTCTTTTGTTTCATTTACTTTCTTATTTATTAACATTTATTCACCTCTAAATCTACATAACTTATGTCATAGTTCATCTTAGCAATTCACTACACTCTTGCAAATAACTTAGACTATACTTTCATAGCTAGTTTAATATAAGTTCTTTAAGCTCACTTCTATCAACTAACTTTAATCTAAAAATTTTTTCTTCAGAGCCTTCACGAAGCACCTTAACATCAACTATATCACCAGATTTATAGTTTGTTAGATAATCAGATAATTCTTTTATACTAGTAACACTTGTATCGTTTATAGCAACAACTAAATCACCCCGCTTAATACCAATGCGATCAGCTCCTGAATCTTTATATACGCCAAGCACAAGTATCCCCATAGGTAAATCATATAACTTTGAAAGTTCTTCATCTATATATCTTCCTGCTATACCTAGAACAGGTTTTAAGACGTATCCAAACTCTAGTAACTCATCTACAATCGCTTTAATTTCATTTACAGGAAGTGCAAACCCAATCCCTTCAACTTTTGTATCCGATATTTTTATCGTGTTCATACCAATCACTTCACCACGAATATTTACTAATGCTCCACCACTATTGCCAGGATTTATTGCTGCATCAGTTTGGATTAAATTTAAAGAATTAGTTGCACCTAAATTTCTATCAAGGGCACTTATGACACCAACTGTTATAGTGTTTTTATATCCAAGTGGATTCCCAATTGCTATCGCAGTTTCACCAACTTTGATACTAGAAGAATCACCAAATACTACTGCTT
>JBARWW010000403.1:0-12013 GCA_049647005.1 Acidaminobacteraceae bacterium
GGTGAACATGGTTTGCTTGCAGGAGATATAGTTAGTGGATTAACTCACGCATTAAGACAAGTAGCAGAAAAGCCTAAAAGATTTAAAAGATTCTTATAAAATACATTTAAAAGATATCGTAACAATTGTATAATGCTTGTATAAGTTGTTTCAAAAAACAGTAATATTTTTTATTAGGGGGTACTATGAATTTATCAAAGCTAACGAGGCCTGTGTGGGCTGAAATTAATTTAGATAATCTAACTCACAATATTAGAGAAGTGAGAAGAGTTACTAAAGAAGGCGTTATGGTAACAGCTGTTATAAAGGCTGATGGTTATGGACATGGAGCAGTAGAAATTGCTAAGGTTTTACTTGAAAATGGAGCGGATAGATTAGCGGTTGCAACACTATCAGAAGCAATTCAACTCAGAAGAAATTATAGTGAAACTGAAATACTTATATTAGGTTATACGCCATCTGATTCATTTGAAGAGTTAATTGATTATAATATTACTCAAACTCTTTATACTCTAAAGCAGGCGGTAGAATTAAATAGTCTTGCATTAGAAAGGGGAAAAGTTCAAAAGATTCATATTAAAATAGATTCTGGAATGAGTAGACTTGGTATGATGGTTTGTGATGAAACTCTTCTTGACATTGAGAATATTAACAAATTAACAAATTTAGATATAGAGGGCATATTTACTCACTTTGCAGTTGCAGATGAAGTAGATAAAAAATTTACTTATAGACAAGTTGACAAGTTTAATTATATAGTTGAAGAACTTGAAAAGAGGGGCATTAATATTCCAATTAAACACGTAAGTAATTCAGCATCAATAATTGACCTAGCAGATCTCAACTACAATATGGTTAGAGCTGGCATAATGTTATATGGATTATATCCATCTGATGATGTTGATAAGTCTAAAGTTCAGCTGCGTGAAGTTATGAGTTTAAAAGCACATCTTTCTAACGTAAAGGAAGTTGAAGCGGGAACTGGCGTAAGCTACGGTTTAAAGTATAAAACAGATAAGGCAGAAACAATTGGAACTATTCCACTTGGATATGCAGATGGATTCACTAGACTCTACTCTTTTGCGGCAAATGGAATTGTTAAGGGTGAAAAAAGACCTATAGTTGGTCGAATTTGTATGGACCAATGTATGATAAATTTAACGGGCATAGATGCAGAGATAGGCGATGAAGTAATTTTATTTGGTGAAAAAGAAGGTATTTCCATTTCCATTGACGAAGTAGCTAGTTATATAGATACGATAAATTATGAAGTAGTTTGTATGATTAACAAACGAGTACCAAGGGTATATATTTCACAAGGTAAGATTGTTAAGATTAGAGATTACGTTTTGGACTTAATTTAAGTAAGCATAACTAAGTAAATCAGCATACATAGTTTTTTTCATTTTTTACATAGAGCCTAGGCTCAGGTCTCACACGAGATTAATATAATGTTGGAGGTGTAGTTGATGGGATATTTTGCAGAACATAATATTACTTTGCCAAAAGAACTAATTGAAAGATTAGCAAGTGATGAAGATTATTTAGATCTTCTAGGAGATGATCTAAGAGATGATCTAAGAGTGCAATTTAATTTAAAGAGAATAAAACCAGCCAGAAAAGATGAAGAACTAAGGCTTGGTTATGAAAACATGGCATCTATAAACTTATCATTTGCAGAAATGGGGCTTATATCAGATGTTTCTTCTCTTGAAGACTATGAGGGCATTTTATCAACTCCAGTATCCAAAAAAGTAGATATGGAGCAAAAATTATTTTGATTAAAAGAGGGGACGTATATTTTGCTGATTTAAGTCCCGTAGTAGGTTCAGAACAGGGTGGACAACGTCCTGTGCTTATAGTTCAAAACGACATAGGTAACAAGTATAGCCCAACTGTGATAGTATCGGCTATAACTGCAAAAATTAGTAAGGCCAAGCTACCAACACATGTTGAAGTTAAAAAAGATGATGTTGGATTATTAAGAGATTCGGTAATACTACTTGAGCAGGTAAGAACAATTGATAAGCGAAGACTCATACAAAAGCTAGGTGCGCTAGATAAAGAAACAATGACATCAGTTGATGAAGCACTCATGATTAGTCTTGGTTTATTTGAAACGAGTACTTAAGATTTTCTGTAAAAGGATTTTGATTTAAGTAGAATTAATTTTTAGTAAATATTTTCTTGTGAAATATAGTTTAATAATATGACAACATCCTATATAATTCCATAGGATGTTTCTTTATGCAAAAAAATAGAGTGAATTTAGATATTTAACCTGTTTGTTATTATCTTGTGATCAAATTTAATATATAATAGAAATGGTGTAAGTTAAAGTGAAATGCAATAATACTGTTTTTACTAAATATAACTATGGGGTGACATATGAAACTTAAAATTGACGGAAAAATTGTTTGTTTAATAATTGGATTAGCACTTGGAATTAGTTTTTCAGCAAATATGGTTTCGGCTTATTATAGTGAACCAGGTTCAACTTCTGATCCAGTAGTAACACTTTCTTATGTTGAGATGAAGATTGAGCAGTTAAAGGAGGAGCTAAGAAAGGAGTTTTCTGGATCAACAACGTCTCAAATTCCAGAAACAACGATAGCTAATGGGTCATCTTCCACTGAAGAAACTCAAAGTGCTGTATTTAAAGTAATTGAGTTAAAAGCAGGTGACAAAATTTATCTCGGTGAAAGTACAGAATTTATATTAAGAGCTGGAGAAGCACTAACTATAGAAGGACCAGGTGGAGGTCTTGCAGATCTTACTACTGGAATTGATTTAAAGAATAATGAAGCGGTTCCACTTAACCACCTCAATCTTGCATCACGTGGTGATGGAAGAGGTCTTAGTGCCACTACTGATGGATGGATACTAATTAAAGGGAAATATACTCTAATTAAAAAATAATTAAAACAAATACTATGGATGGTGGAAAAATGAGAAAAAAAGCATTATATTTACTTCTAATTATAATAAGTTTATTTGCACTAGGTGTTTCATTAAACTCAAAAGTTCAAGTTGAGAGACTAGCAAAGTCAGTTGAAGTCAATATTGATTATTATGAAGCTGATTTACTTGCTAAACAATCGGATATGGAATTAGTGGAGTGGTTAAGAGAATTCAAATCTATGGGTATTTACGGTGTGGCTATAGAGGAAGAATCACTTAAAACTATGAAACAAGATATGAAGAAATTACAGTATCATTTATCATCAGAAATACTTAATGATATATACAGAACTGAGAATTATTCAAAAGAATTAAACAATATGATAGATAAAGGTAAAATTGATAAATATGACATAATCATAGAAAGCAATGATGAAGATATAGAAGCGTTTTTATTAAATGGCTTAAAAAGTAGATATACTAGCGAATTTTATACATATGTTGCTGGGGATACATCTTACATAGTTTTAGATGGAACTCTTAAAGATGCATATTTCTCAGAAGTACAAATTGGAACTGATTATACAGAAAAGAGAGTTGCACTTCCAGAAATTATAGTAGCATCAAAACTTGAAGACATAGGTTTTGGTTTTGATAGTAAAAAAATTGAAATTATTCAAGATGCAGGTCTTAATCCATTACTTAGACCTAGAAACTATGAAAGATATGCTACTAAATTAATTGAGGCATATGATAAAGACGTAAAAAAGTATGATGCTGATATAACATCAATTATAGCAATTGGTTCAAGTATACTGGGCAATGATGGATCTGTTTCACAAACAGAGAAGATATATGAGTATCTAAGTGATGAAGATATACCAGTAGGTCTTATAGAGACAACTGTTCAAAGAGGAAACATTGAGCAAAACGGTATAGAGCAAATGGTAACTTATTTAGATTATAGTGCAGTTAGAACATTTTCTCTAATAGAATATCTACAGTTAAGATACAAATACTATAACTATAGTGGGGCTGAGGAAATTGAAAATACCATTTATAGAGCTGTGACAGAAAGAAATATAAGAAATATATACTTTAGACCATTTTTAAAGTCAAAAAAAATATATGTAACAGATGTAGAAGAATATAGGAATACATTTAAAAGACTTGAGGTAAGACTTGCAGATCATAACTTTAAATTTGGAAGAGCCTCTGTTATGAACTACAATAAAATAAGTATATTTAATGTAGGAATGATGGCTCTAGGACTACTTGCTTTTGGAGTCTTGCTCCTAAAGCTTATATTTAGAATAGGTGAGAGACTAGAGTTATTAATTCTTGGTCTTGGCACTGTAGGTATCCTTCCTGCACTATTTATAGCACCAAATTTAGTTTCCAAAATACTTGCACTATTATCATCGATAATTATGCCAAGTTTAGCTATTGTATTACTTTTAGAGTACTCAAGGACGAGACTTGAAGATTCGAAAGTATATAGGCTAAAAGAAATTATGTTAAATGCTACTGCAGTACTTTTGCTTGGAGTTTTAATATCAGTGCTTGGTGGATTATATATAAGTGCAATACTATCAGGATCTGAGTATATGCTTGAAATGAGCATATTTAGAGGTGTGAAAATATCTCAACTTCTACCTATGGGTGTTTTTGTAGTTGCATATGTAGTTAACTTTGGATATAAGAGAGACGCAAATGAAGAAGTAACTAGATTTTCGTATTTTAACGATTTAAAGAGATTGATAAATGAAAATATTAAAGTTATATATGTCTTAATTGGAACGGTTATACTTGCGATTGGATACGTTTACATTGCAAGAACTGGACACGAGACAAATATACAACCTAGCAATTTAGAAATGATATTTAGAAACTTCTTAGAAGTTAAGTTACTTGCACGACCGCGAAACAAAGAATTCTTAATAGCATTCCCAGGTCTTGTACTTATGGTATATTTAATATGTAAAAAGTACAAAAGTGCAGTGTTCCCACTTGCTTTAATATCACTAATTGGATTTACTTCAGTTGTAAATACATTCTCTCACTTAAGAACACCTTTATACCTATCAGCTTTAAGAACAGTATTTAGTGGATTATTTGGTCTAATAATAGGACTTGTTGGTACTTTGCTTATTCACTTCATTTTATATATGATAAATAACCTAAGAAGGAGAATAAGACATGAGTAAATTTATGATTTCTGGCTTCTATGGGGCAGGAAATGTAGGGGACGAAGCAATACTAGAAGCTATGCTTACTCGAATTACAAATAATCATAAAGATGCAGAGTGTTTTGTAATCTCAAAAAATCAAAGAGCTACTAAATCAGATCATAATGTTGAGACGATTGGTAGAAATGACTTTAGTGGATTTTTTAAACACCTACTATCAACAGATGTTCTGATTAGTGGAGGTGGAAGCCTACTTCAAGATGTGACTAGCAAAAAAAGTCTTGCATACTATATTGGAATAATATTTTCTGGTGTAGTGTTTAGAAAAAAGATTATGCTTTATAGTCATGGAATTGGACCTATAAATAGTAAAAAATATAGAAAATTAGTTGGTTTTTTGCTTAACAGAGTTGATTATATAACAGTTAGAGAAGAAAAATCAAAGATCGATCTAATTGCTATGAAGGTTAAATCAGAGAAGATATATGTAACTGCAGATCCTGTAATAAATTTTGATCTTGCAAATATTGATTCGAGAGATACTATTATAGATATGTTTAACTTAGATAAAGAAAAACCAATTATAGGTATATCTATAAAAAGTCGATGTATTGTAAGCACAGAGGAAAAATTGAATGAATTTAGAGATATGTTAGTTAAGTTATCAAATAAATATAATATAATTCTACTTCCATTTTATTTTAATGAAGATATAAAAGTTATTGAGGAAGTAATGAATTATGAATTTATTAATAAAATAAAAAATGATGATAATTTGAACATTGTAGCCTTAGATAAAGAAGCTAGCTATAGTGAAATTATAGAGATGGTATGTGCCTTAGATATCTTGGTTGGAGAAAGGCTACATTCACTGATATTTGCAGCAGCAGCAGAGGTTCCACTAATAGGTGTGTCTTATGATCCTAAAATCGATTACTTTTTAGAGTCTATAAAATGCCAGTCGTTATTTAAAGCTTCGAACTTCGACTGTTCTCTACTTTTGAATGAGATAGAGAATCTATATGAAAATCGAATTGCTTTTAAAGAGGAATTATCATATAATGTTCAAAGGTTAAAAAAGAAATTAAATAAAAATGATGAATTATTAGAATGTCTTTTATCGGAAGGTTAAGGTATGGATGAAAATTTCGTAAAAATATTAGGAATCAAGATATCAAAACTAAATATGGATGAAGCTTACAATGCTTTCTTAAGTTTTTTTGAGGATGATATGGTTAAAACAATATATACCCCAAATACAGAAATTGTAATGCAAGCCCAAAATAATAATGAGCTAAAAGAGGTATTACATGATGGTGATTTAGTTATACCTGATGGAATTGGCCTTATTTATGCATCCAAAATTCACGGTCTTGGTCTAAAAGATCGAGTTACTGGTGTTGACCTTATGGATAAGATTTTAAAGTACTGTAATAGTACTAGAAAATCTATATATATACTAGGTGGTAAACCAGAGGTTGCCAAGAGAGCGTGTGATAATATCCTTCAAACATATCCAAACATTAGAGTTAAAGGATTTAGAGATGGTTATTTTAATGATGAAGATGAACTTAAAATAGTAGATAAAATTAACGAAGTTAAACCTGATATACTTTTTGTAGCCCTTGGTGCTCCAAAACAGGAAATTTGGATTGATAAACATAAAAAAATCTTAAATACTAAGGTTGCTATGGGCGTTGGTGGAGGTGTCGATATATGGGCAGGTACATCAAAGAGAGCTCCAAAATTTTTCCAAAACCTTGGATTAGAATGGCTTTATCGCCTAATTCTAGAACCTTCAAGAATTGGCAGAATGATGGCATTACCTAAATTTATGATAAAAGTATTAATTAGTAGAGACTTTAAAAAATAAGTCTATAATTATGCTTTTAATATTCTAGGTATAGAAATTAAAAAAAGGGGTGTCTAAAAAGACATCCCTTAAATTATTTTTTAAAGTCGAATTTACATTTATAATTAATTTATAAAAATAAAAACTGAAAAAGTTAATATTAAACTTCTATCTTTATCCTATTTATGTGCTATAATATGAACTTGTGATTAATAATCAGAGGCTAAGTTTAAAAGGGCTGATAATTGTTTTGAGATGGTGAATATTATGAATTTTGGAGGTTGTTATGATTAATAAATTTGATGTTGCTAGAAATATAAGAGATTATATTTTCTTACTTATAGGTACATTTATAATTGCACTTGGTATATTTTTGTTTCTAGAGCCAAATACAATTGCACCGGGTGGAGTTACAGGTCTTGCCATTGTTATAAAAAAGATAACAGGCGTTGAAGTTGCAATTACCAACTTAATTATAAATATTCCATTATTTCTTCTTGGACTTGTTGTTCTTGGAAAAGCATTTGGACTAAAAACAGCACTCGGAACATTATTCTTATCGTTTTATCTTATGGTACTAGCTAGTGTTGAAATAAATTTAACTATAACAAATGACCTACTACTTGCATCAATTTTTGGTGGTATATGTACAGGGGTTGGTATAGGTATGGTCTTTAGAAGTGGTGGTACGACAGGTGGAACTGATCTTGCAGGTGCGATACTGCATAAGTATTTTCCAAGTTTAAGTATAGCTAAGCTTATGATGATACTAGACCTATTTGTAATAACAACAGCAGGTTTAGTTGATAAAAATATAGAAACATCACTTTATTCTATGATTGCACTATATATAATAGTTAAAGTAGCAGACTTTATAGTAGAAGGGCTTGATTACTCTAAGTCATTTCAAATCGTTACGGATTATCCAAATGAGATTGGTAAAGCTTTAATTGAAACACTTGATCGTGGTGTAACATCTTTATATGGAAAAGGTATGTATACTGGAAAAGATAAACAGGTATTACTTTGCGTTGTTCATAGGGGACAAGTGGCAAAAGCCAAAAAAATAATATATGACATTGATCATAAGGCTTTTATAATGGTTTCGACAACTCATGAAGTTTTAGGTGAAGGATTTAGAGAAAGTAAATAAATTAGAACATTAGCCAAGGCTAATTTACAACATACCTATCGAAACTTTGTTTTGATGAGTAAGCTTTGTATAATCGTAAATTTTCCTCAAAAAATACAGTGGAAAAATATACTTGTGCAAAGTTTTGTGTATAAACAACATAAATTGAAGGGAGACAAAATGATGAAACAATCAATCGAACAACTGCAAGAAACATCTAAAGTTATAAGAGCAGATATTGTTACTATGATTCATGCTTCAGGCTCTGGTCATCCAGGCGGATCACTTTCGTCAGCTGACATATTATCAGCCTTATACTTTAACGTAATGAATATCGACCCTAAAAACCCAAAGATGGAGGGAAGGGATAAGTTTGTATTATCTAAAGGTCATGCTGCACCAGTTCTTTATTCTGCACTTGCAAGAAGAGGATTTTTCAAAGTGGAAGAATTAATCAATTTAAGAAAAACTGGAGCTATGTTACAAGGTCATCCAGATATGAAAAACATCCCTGGAGTAGAGATGTCTACAGGTTCACTTGGACAAGGATTCTCAACTTCAATTGGTATGGCGCTAGCTGGAAAGTTAGACAAATCAGATGCTAGAATATTCGTTCTTCTTGGAGACGGCGAACTAGATGAAGGAATCGTATGGGAAGCTGCAATGTCAGCAAGCCATTACAAATTAAATAACATTACTGCAATTTTAGACTTTAATGGTCTTCAAATTGACGGTAAAAACGAAGATGTAATGAACATCTCACCAGTAGATACTAAGTTCGAAAGTTTCGGATGGAATGTAATCGCTGTAGATGGTCATGATGTTGAAGCTATTATGGCTGCACTAGAAGAAGCTAAAATAGTAACTGACAAGCCTTCAATTTTAATTGCTAAAACAATTAAA
Organism: Acidaminobacteraceae bacterium; assembly: GCA_049647005.1. Taxonomy (GTDB): domain Bacteria; phylum Bacillota; class Clostridia; order Peptostreptococcales; family Acidaminobacteraceae; genus JBARWW01. The sequence goes on from JBARWW010000403.1 coordinate 8,978, forward strand.
GGTAAAGGTGTTTCATTCATGGAAGATCAAGCTGGATGGCATGGAAAAGCTCCAAACGATGAAGAGCTTAGTATTGCTCTAGCAGAACTTGGAGGTGCAAAATAATGACTAAAAAAATCGCAACTAGAGAAGCCTATGGTAGTGCACTTGCTAAAATAGGAGCTACAAATAGTAAGGTAGTAGTACTTGATGCTGACTTATCAAAGTCAACAAAGACTGCGGAGTTTGGCGCGGCTTTCCCAGATAGATTCTTTAACATGGGTATTGCTGAGCAAAATATGATGGGAACAGCAGCAGGTCTTGCTTCTGCAGGTAAAATTCCTGTAGCTAGTACATTTGCAATGTTCGCAGCTGGTAGAGCTTTTGAAGTAATCAGAAACTCTATTTGTTACCCACAGCTTAATGTAAAAGTTTGTGCAACTCATGCTGGTGTTACAGTTGGAGAAGATGGTGCATCTCACCAAGCTATCGAAGACTTAGCAATCATGAGAGCTATTCCAAACATGACTGTAATCAATCCTGCTGATGCTGTATCGGCTGAAAAGCTACTTGGTCTTATGATTGATACTTATGGGCCAATGTACGCTAGATTCGGTAGATCAGCTGTTCCAGTGATCTATAATGAAGATGATGTATTTGAAATTGGCAAAGCAAAGCTTGTTCGTGAAGGTTCAGACGTTACTGTAATAGCTACTGGTATTATGGTTATCGAAGCATTAAACGCGGCTAAGGAACTTGCTAAAGAAGGTATATTAGTAAGAGTTGTAGATATGCATACTATCAAGCCAATTGATAAAGATATTATAATTGAAGCTTCAAACGAGACTAGCTTAATTGTTACTGCTGAAGAGCATAGTATAATTGGTGGACTTGGATCTGCTGTAGCTGAAGTTACTTCAGAATTTGCTCCTGCATTAATTAGAATGGTTGGAGTTAAAGATACATTTGGAGAATCTGGAAAGCCTCATGAGTTATTAGAGAAGTATAAACTTACTTCTGCTGAGATAATCAGAGTAATCAAAGAAACTTACGTTCCAAAAGAAGAGAAGTAATAAGTACACTTAGAGTTTTAGGATTTGAGTAGTATTTTAATATATAAAGATAGAGGGTGTATTATACTAGTTTAGCTAGTTTAGTGCACTCTCTTTTTAAAATATGGGATTAATATGGTAGCTATTTTTATATGTAGAATTACAATGTCAATATATTGTAATTCTACAAACTAAGTGGAGTTATAAGCGTAAAAAAATAAACTAGTATTTTAGTATAATGTAAAAACACTAGTTTATTTTTTAATAGTATGAAGTTATATATATTTTATAAACAAATATATAGTTAAAGCTATCATATATCCAAGTATAAAAGTTCCAATTTTACGTTTATTTGATTTGCTAAAATAAGAAAAGGCAATTATACCTATAATTCCATTAAACAAAGAAAATTTTATCCAACTTGGAATAAGCATTAATTTTTTCTCCAGTAGCCATTAGAATGCATGTTACTTGTAGTTGATTGATCAGAGTAATCAACGCGAGGACTTCGCTCTGCCGCTTCATAAATTATACCGCCAGCAACAAAGGAAACACCACCAATTACTGCAGCAGGAAGTGTAGCGGGAAGTGAAGCTATGACTGCTGCAGTGGCAATACCACCAGCGATTAGAGAGCCTAAATCGCCACCAGTAACCTCAATTAATTCTTTTGTGTCTAGTTGTTTAAACATTTTGAACCTCCTAGTTATGTCCATTAATTTTGGCCGAAATTAATGGTTTGTTATAAAACATCTTAAGATTAAGTTAATGATATCATAGGAAAAAACGGTTGAATACTATACCAAAGTATAGTATTTGTTAATAAATATTTTTATTAACAAGAAAACATAGTTGTTATTGCTGAGATAATCAGAGTAATCAAAGAAACTTACGAGCCAAAAGAAGAAAAATAATAGATAAACTTAGAGTCTTAGGACTTAAGTAGTATTTTAATATATAAATATAGAGGGTGTATTATATTGGAGAAATTCGGTTTAATACACTCTTTTTTTTTGAAAAATGATACTATTTTATGTATGTAAATTTACTATATTTTATAAAAATGACATTTAACGTAGATAAAATGACATTTCAAGCATAAAAGCACAAAAAAGCATTTTAAATGTTATCCTTAAATTAATCTTAAGACGATTTATAAGAAGAGATTAATTTTGGCCAAATATTAATGAAGATGACTATATTATAATTAAGAACTAAGTGATGTGCTTAGGAAAATATCTTTATGTAGTTTATTGTTCAATAACACTTTTAGGAAAGGATGAAAAACATGAATTTCACAATTTTTTTAGCATTTTACATAATCTTTATTATGATTAATATATTTACGGTTAAGTATTTTCTTACACGCACTAGCAAAAAAGGAATTGTCATAAAACTTATATATATATTAGGTATCTTAATTGGTATATGCTCGCTTAGATATGATTTAGCATCAACTTCATATCAGTTTTCATATTCAGGTTTTGGTACAAATCCTGGTTTTATAATTGATTATGCAAATCGTTCATTAACATCTTTACGTTTGTCATTTCCAATTGGCTTGATAGTTTTTTGGTCAAATGTGTTGATGTGCAAATTGCAATCAAGGAGAACCCTCAAAAACATTTAGCGGTTATAGTATGAGAAAAGATGTGAAATGAAAATATATCAGAGTAATCAAAGAAACTTACGTTCCAAAAGAAGACAAGTAAAAGGTACACTTAGAGTCTTAGGGCTTAAGTAGTGTTTTAAGATGTAAAGATAGAGGGTGTATTAGATTGGAGAAATTCGGTTTAATACACTCTTTTTTTTGAAAAATGATACTATTTTATGTATGTAAATTTACTATATTTTATAAAAATGACATTTAACGTAGATAAAATGACATTTCACGCAATAAAGCACAAAAAAGTATTTTAAATGCTATCATTAAATTAATCTTAAGACGATTTATAAGAAGACATTAATTTTGGCCAAATATTAATGTACTTAACTAGGAGGTTACA
>JBARWW010000404.1:0-9432 GCA_049647005.1 Acidaminobacteraceae bacterium
TTATGTTAAGATTACATTTGATAAATAACTTGTAAACTAAACTGTATCATATTTATAAATAAAATGGAGAAATATATGAAACTTATTTTAGCACCGATGCAAGGCATGACTACCGCTCATTTTAGAAATGTATATTCAGAATTTTTTGGTGGAATCGATCATTACTACTCACCATTTATATCTACAACAGAAAAAAATAGCCATAGTCTTTCTCTTTTTAAAGATATTTTTCTAGATGCAAATGATAAAGAGTTAAGCCTTATACCACAACTTCTAGGAAATAATGGAGAGGATTTTAGATACTACGCTAAAACTATAACTGAACTAGGATATAGCGAAATCAATTGGAATATAGGTTGTCCATCTCCAACTGTAACAAAAAAGAAAAAGGGTTCAGGTATACTTTCTCATCCTGATATGATAAAAGCTTTTCTTGATGAAGTCTGTAAAGATACGTCTTACCAACTTACTATAAAGATGCGTCTTGGACTAAATGATCTTGAAGAAGGTATAAAAACAATCGATTTAATCAACGATTACCCACTTAAAGGTGTTATACTTCATGCTAGAACAGGATCACAGAGATACACTGGAACTGTTGATCTTGATTCATTCGAGGTGCTTAGAGCACAATGCAAACATGATATGACATATAATGGTGATATATATACCGTAGATGATTATATAAATATACAAGAAAGATTTCCTATGATAGATAAGTTTATGCTTGGACGTGGAGCACTTCGTGATCCTTTTTTAGCTTCTGCTATAAAAGGAACCATCACTAATTCAAACGATAAAATAGTTAAAATGCGTGCCTTTCATGATTCAATTTATAATGACTATAAAAATAAACTCTCAGGTGATAAACACCTAATTGATAGAATGAAAGAGTTTTGGTTATATAACTCTGTTCATCTTGATCCAAGCGGTAAATTCATGAAGAAAATTAGAAACTGTACTTCTGCATCAGCTTACATTAGTATAGTTAATAAAATGCTTGATTCATCTAATATATGGGTTGATTAAATTCATATATATATCAAAATTAATTATTAAAGTAAAGAAAGCAACTATTAAGCCTTACTAGTTGCTTTTATTACTTACTCTAGTTTCTTTATTTATATACAACTACATTTCTACCTGATGCCTTTGCCTTGTATAACATCTTATCCACATCTGTAAGCATTGAATCAATTACCACGTTCATACCTTCTCGACTTACTATGCCCATGCTACATGTAACCTTTATATCTTTACCATTAAAATTCATAATCAAATTTTCGATTTTTTCTCTTATACGCTCTGCCCATACGGCTGCCTCTTCAAGTGATGTTTCTATAAGTAGAGCCATAAATTCTTCTCCACCCCACCTTGAAAACACATCAATCTCACGTTTGGAATCCATTATCAATTTTGAAATTTCAATTAGTACATGATCACCACCAGCGTGCCCATATACATCATTTACTTTTTTAAAATAATCTAAGTCCATCATAACTATAGTAACTGGCTTAATAAATCTTTTACCTCTCTCAGCCTCTTTTAAAAACAACTCTGTAAAATATCGTCTATTACATAATCCAGTAAGTAAATCTTCTTTAGCAGCTTTAGAAAGTTCTTCAACTAACTTAGATCTTTCTGAAATATCACGTATAACTGCAGTCATTTCAGTTTTATCTTGTACTTTTATCTTAGAAATTGTAACCTCAATAGGAAATTCACTTCCATCACTCCTCAAACCTCTAACGGGTGCTCTACTTTGCATTGGCCTTGAATTAACTGAAGAATGTTGAAACGCCTTTACATAATCCGAATGTTTATCTCTAAATTTCATAGGCATTAATTTAGTTAATGGCTTTCCAATAATTTCTTCGCTTTTTACATCAAATATATATTTTGCAGAGTTATTTATCATATTCACATTATAGTTTTCATCAATTGTAACTATGCCATCATAGGCAGCTTCTACTACCGCTTCATATCTTTTACTAATTATAGACAAATTATTCTCAAGCTTTTTCTTATCTGTTATCTCGATACATGTATTAATAACTCTATGACAATCATCATCTTCACCAATAATAGGTGAAAAAATAAATCTAAACCATCTTGTATCTTCTTTATGTTCAATTACTATCTCTACCTCAGTAGATAATTTATTGTTTCTAGTTTCTAATATTTTTTCTTTAATTGGTTTTTCTATATATCTTGGAAATAAGGCTTTTAGATCTTTATTTATAGAATCTATAATAGGTATAACTAAAACATCTTGATAAAGTGTATTAGCAGAAACTAAATAGAAATCTTTTTTTTCTTTTCTAAATTCATAAATCGCAAAACTTGCACCAATTGCCTCAATAGAATCAAATAATTCATCGTGATTGCCTTTTGAAAACATAAACTCCCCCCAGTACTCTTTATTTTAGAAATTAATACCCCATATTTTAATCTTAATTCAAAACTCTTCAAAGTTAAAATGTGGGGTACTCTTATTTTTTTGGAAAATGAAATAGACGTCTACAAGAAACTCGTCTCTTAAATCTTTATCTAAAACGATTTATTTTCATCGAATTAATTAATGTACCTAGTATTTTCGCTTAACTTAGCTTTTACCTAATATTTATCTTTAATTAGTTAAGTCAAAACGATCTGCATTCATAACTTTATTCCAAGCTAAAATAAAGTCATCAACAAACTTCTGTTTAGAATCATCGCTTGCATAAACTTCAGCAATTGCACGAAGTTCAGAATTCGAACCAAAAATTAAATCTAGTGGAGTCGCAGTCCATTTAATCTCTCCAGTAAATCGATTTCGACCCACAAATACATCTACTTCTTCTGATTTAGGCATCCAAGCTGTATTCATATCAAGTAGATTTACAAAGAAATCATTTGTAAGCATTTCTTTCCGTTTTGTAAATACACCATGCTCCGATTGCTTATAGTTGCTACCAAGAACACGCATACCGCCAATTAGAACTGTCATTTCTGGCGCACTTAAATTAAGCAGGGCCGCACGATCAATTAACATTTCTGCACTAGATACAGAAAATTTTGATTTGCTATAGTTACGGAATCCATCAGCCAAGGGTTCAAGAACTGAAACCGATATAAAATCTGTTTGTTCTTCTAATGCATCAGTACGTCCTGGTGTAAATGGAACCGTAACTTCATACCCTCCAGCTTTAGCTGCTTTTTCAATACCTACACATCCGCATAATACAATCAAATCTGCCATTGACACTTTTTTATTATCTGAATTTGATTTATTGAAACTTTCACGAACAGTATCTAGAGCATTCAAAATATTATTTAACTTTTCTGGTTGATTAACTTCCCAGTCCTTTTGAGGGGTTAGTCTTATTCGAGACCCATTTGCTCCACCACGCATATCCGAACCGCGGAAGGTAGATGCTGAGGCCCAAGATGTTGATACTAACTGTGAAATTGATATATCTAAATTTCTAATGTCATTTTTCAATTTTTCAATATCAGATTCATTTATTAAATCATAATCAGCTTTTGGTATAGGATCTTGCCATATAAGTTCTTCACTTGGAGCTTCTAGGCCAAGGTATCTTGAACTTGGCCCCATATCTCGGTGAGTTAACTTAAACCAAGCACGTGCAAAAGTATCTTCAAATTCCTCAGAATTTTTATAAAATCTTTTTGAAATATCCTTATAAATTGGGTCCATTCTAAGAGCAAGATCTGCTGTTGTCATTATTGGCACATGTTTTCTACTTGGATCATGAGCATCGGGAACTGTATCTACTGCTGAAGTGTCTACTGGAATCCATTGCCAAGCTCCAGCAGGGCTTTTAACTAAGTCCCAGTCATAATTAAATAATGCTTCAAAGTACCCATTATCCCATTTGGTTGGAGTTGAGTTCCACGCACCTTCAATACCACTCGTAATGGTATCAACACCCTTTCCACTGCCTAAACTATTTTTCCAACCGAGTCCTTGTTCTTCTATTTTAGCACCTTCGGGTTCAGGTCCAACATTAGCTGGATCTCCAGCTCCATGACATTTTCCAAATGTATGTCCACCAGCTATAAGAGCAACTGTTTCTTCATCATTCATACCCATACGTGCAAAAGTTTCTCTAATATCTTTAGCAGAAGCAAGAGCACTCGGCTGACCATTTGGACCTTCTGGATTCACATAAATTAGTCCCATTTGCACCGCTGCTAAAGGATTCTCTAGTTTTCTATCATCAGAGTAGCGTTTATCTCCAAGCCACTCATCTTCATCACCCCAGTATATATCTCGTTCTGGCTCCCAAACATCTTCTCGTCCACCAGCAAAACCAAAAGTTTTAAATCCCATAGACTCAAGCGCACAGTTTCCAGCAAGAATAATAAGATCAGCCCATGAAATTTTTCTACCATACTTCTGTTTTACCGGCCATAGCAGTCTTCTTGCTTTATCAAGATTTGCATTATCTGGCCAACTATTAAGTGGTGCAAACCGCTGTGTTCCTGACCCTGCTCCACCTCTTCCATCACCTATGCGGTAAGTCCCGGCACTATGCCAAGCCATTCTGATAAAAAGAGGTCCATAGTGACCATAATCAGCTGGCCACCAATCCTGAGAGTCAGTCATTAGTGTATATAGGTCCTCTTTTAGAGCTTTTAAATCTAGTTTTCTAAATTCTTCTATATAATTAAATTCACTCCCCATAGGATTAATAGCTTCTGAGTTCTTTTGAAGGAGTGTAAGATTTAGGCGATTTGGCCACCAATCACGATTTGAAGTTCCATTACTTACACTAGATTTACTAGTTTTACCTGTAACAGGGCAACTTCTATTTTCACTCATATTTCTTCCTCCCTTGTTTTAAATAATATTATTTACTGTATTAATTATTAACTATATTATTAATACTTTTACCACTTTTAATATGTATAAAACTTAAATTAAATTAATATAAAAATCTCTAATTATATAATTTTGATAAAAACTTTTGCTTTTAAAAGCTTATTAAACCGAAAAAAAACTGCATCTAGAGACACAGTTCTTAATCAATAACCTATTTATAATTATTTGTCTTATAACTTAAATACATTCAATGAGCTATTTAACTCATCTAATTGTTTTCTATTCTCAGCAATCTTTGCACTAATACTTTCAAGATTACTTGTTTGTTGTACTGTAGATGCACTAATTTCCTCAGAACCTGCTGCAGTTTCCTCAGAAACACTTGAAATACTTTCTATTTCAACTAAAACTTGATTTTTAATATTATTTACTTCCTTAAATTGTTTTCCTAAATCATTTACAAACTCAGCTACATTTTCTACAGAACTATTAATTTCATTAAATATCTCTTGAGTTTCACCAACAGAATCATTAACTTTATTAATTGCTGTATTTGTTCCTGATATAGTTTCATTTGTTCCATTTACAAGTTCTACAATTTCAGAAATAATAGTATTAATTTCATCGGCAGAATTAGATGATTGTTCTGCAAGTTTACGAATTTCATCAGCAACAACTGCAAAACCTCTACCTTGCTCACCTGCTCTTGCTGCTTCGATTGCTGCATTTAAAGCAAGCAAGTTAGTTTGGTCAGAAATATTTCTAATAGTAACAATAATTTCACTAATAGTTGATGATTTCTTTGCAAGTTGATCAACGCTCTCTGTAACTACTTTAGTTGCCGATACATTATTCTCAAAGTTTTCTTTTAATGTTTTCAGAGAAGACTCACTCTTAAGACTACTTGTTATAACATTATCTGTTAATGCAATCGTTTTAGTTATACCCTCAGATGCTACATCAATATGCTCTGATAAATTATTCATAGCACCAACAGAATCACTGCTAGATTGAGCCTGTGAAGTTGCACCAATTGCAATTTCTTCAACAGATTCTGCTATTTGAGCATTACTTTCTGTAACATTATCAATTATAACTTGAATTTCAACGGTAGATTCTGTAATATCATCAGCTAATTCATGGGTTTGTTTAATTAGCGCTTGAATATCAGATAGCATCTTATTGAAACTTCTAGCGAGAACTCCTAATTCATCTTTAGAATTTAAATTCACCCGAACACTCAAATCTCCATTTCCAGCATACTCCATATTTTTAGCAAGGACACCAATTGGTTTAAACATAATCGTTGTAACAATTGCTATAGTACCAGCAACAACTATTAATGTAACGACTAAGAAAATTGATATACTTGTGAAAATACTTTGTACTGAATCAGAAAAATCTGATTCAGGAATTGTTGCAACTAAAGTCCATGTATCTAATTTTCTAAATGATGCATATATTTTTTCGCCATTATATTCATAACTAAAGAAACCGTTATCATTTTCAAGTAATGGCTTTAAAACTGGGATCTCATTAACATCTAACCCAATATTTTCTGGATTGTTATGGAATAATGTAACGCCCGATTCATCAATAATATAAGAATATCCACTCTTGCCAACTTTTATACCCTCTATCATTCCTTGTAAACCAATAATTTTTCTTAAATCTTCAATATACTTAGGCTCTAAACCTACTTGAACAATACCAGGTTCATCTAATCTCGATACACCAATATATTGGAACAAAGCATTATCAGTACCTCTTTCTGAAGGTGCTTGAACAAGTGTGCCATCTTTAGAATTAATTAAATCTAAGAACGGTAGTGTTTGATCTGAAGTAGAAAAATCAAAACCATAAAAACCTTCAATATTACCATTTGTAAGAACACCATCACCATTTACAACATGAATTTCATCAACACCAATATTCTCAGCAATATTGATCATATTTTGCATATCCATAGATTCTGTACCATAGCTAATCATTTCCGCCACACTTTTAGCTAAGTCTAAGTTTTTTTCATCCAATGTGTTAAAGAAAGTCTTTTCAACATTTCTTCTTGTAATGATATTCTCTGTTAAGTTATCTAACTGGCTTGTCATTTGATCTTCTATTAGATTTAGAACCAATTTATTTTCAATTTGACTAAATATCGTTAGGCCAAGTCCAATTATAGCAATTACTAATACTAAGAGTACCGGTAACTGAACTTTATTTTTAAGTTTCATAGCTCCTCCTTTTTTTATGCATATAGATGTATATCACCACATAATAATTTATTTATACCCTACTTATTATACTTTCTATCATAATCATATACAATTATATTTTCTATTCTTAACATAGCCTTCAATAGATTATGCAAAACACAAAATAGGTAGCACTAATATATTTTATTTATTTAAATATAAAAAAAGCACCAAATTATATTTTATATAAAAAGGTGCTTCGTTTATATATTATTTTATAAAATCAAATTATTAACAAATAATCATTCGCCTATAAAAAGAAACTTGAGTGGTTTTCAAAGAAATCAAATTTAGGTGGAATCTCTTTGATTTCATGAGTTTCACTGTTAGCCATATGAAGATCAATCGTATCAAATATATGATCCCATGACCATACTGACTTATCAAGATTTAGATAATCCAGTACATTTTCTGAACTAGATGGAACAACTGGATGAAGCAGTGTTAAGATAACCTTCATACCATAGAATGTATCCGATAAAACTTTCATTCTAAGATCATTATCTTCATTGTCATCTGCTATCTTCATATGCTTTGCCCAATACTTGCTTAACTTTCTAATAACACCATCAAGAGCAATTACAACTCTATGTAACTCTTGCTGAGACATAGCCTTCTCATAATCGAAAACTGCTTTTTCTATTAATGATTTAATTTCATCTGTTATTTCAAGAGTTGGAATCTTGTTCTCATTATATGTCTGTGCTGTATAGAAACAAGATCTTACGATTCTATTGTAAACCTTAGTTAATAAGAAACCATCTTTAATTACTGGATCTTCACTTTTATTTGTAGCTGTCTTATCATATACTTGAGGACTAAAACTTACACTCTTCTTAGATAATCCAAGACTTAAAAAATGCAGTCTTAATTGATCTTTTGTATAGTGCTCAAGTAATTCATGTGCCATAGGCGGCTTAATCTTACCCGAACTACTTGCTTTATCATTCATAAATAATATATGATGATTTGCAACTAAATGAGGAAAGTTCATACCTGTTATATCTAAACCTCTAGCATCGTTTAAGTCTTTGTTACCATCAACCATATAGTATGCCATTAGCATAGCCATTTCTGGCAGTCCATAGAAGTGAATATTATCTTCACCTATAAACTGATAAACTTTTGCATCACTATCGGTCCACCACTTAGTCCAGCTATCATCACTACCTTTTGAATCAAGGTAGCTTTTAGTAAATGAAATTGGAGCCCACAAGGATTCTGGCCATACCCAAAAAGTTAAATCAGATACATCTTCTTTAACTGGAACTTTCACACCCCAATCGATGTTTCCTGTTAATCTAAATGGCGTAATCGTCTTTCCAGATCTATATCTTACACTTGCACCATCGAGTATATCTTTTGCTTTTTCTCTTTCAATTAAATCACTATATATAATTGAAACTGAAGGCTTCTTTTCGATATCTTCTATAGTACCACCAAGAGACGCAATAAACTCTTCACTTTGCTCTTCAAAATCGTTTCTTTTTATGTGAATAGCTGGAGGATTCATAAATTCTTCAAGCGTTCTAACAACAACGGCTCTAACATCTCTATCTAATTTTAAGTTCTCTATTAGTTTTTTTAATGGCTCAGAAAACCTTTCTAAATCAAAGTACCAGTTTTCAGTATTTCTAAGTACTGGAGTTTCTCCTGATAATACACTAATAGGATTAACTAATTCTTCTGGTGGATATTGATGACCTAAATCACACTCGTCAGCATAACCTTTTTCTGATTGACAACCTGCGTATGGACACTGTCCAAGTACCTGACGACCATTTAAGAATGTCTCGAATTTTCCATCATAAAACTGCGGCAAGCTCATTTTCTTTAAAAATCCATTATTATATAATATATCAAATACTATCTCAGAAACTTTTTTATGAGTAGCTCCACTCTCTCCAAATGCTGATGTTGCGTAAAGGCTTAACTCTACGTCATAGTCTTTAAGAGTGTCTCTTTGCATAAGATGAAAGTTGTTAACATATTCATCAAGTGGAATCTCAACATTATTTTCTTCACAATACTTCTTGTGGCTTGTTATAATTGGTGAACCATAGCAGTCAGTACCCGATACAAATATTACATTGTCAGGACCAATTCTATCTTTCATAAATCTTGCAAATGTATCTGCGTGAACAAATACACCACCGATATGACCAAAGTGAAGTGCTTTATTACCATAAGGCATACCGCCTGTTATTACTGCTCTTTTTGGAAATTCTGGTCTTCTAGCCACTCTTTTACCTTCATTGCCACCATTACTCTCTCTACCCATACTAACTCCTCCATTCACATACTCTTGTGTACTAAACTTACCATCTATATCTAAGTAACATAACTGTT
>JBARWW010000405.1:0-4190 GCA_049647005.1 Acidaminobacteraceae bacterium
TTTTGAAGTTCAACCATTTTTCTTTATACCACTTTAGAAACTTTATATGAATTTCTAAACGGTTCTTTTATACATGATTTTATATCTAAATTTAATGTGCATGGTGATGTCATATTTGTTGTATAAATCTTCTTTGAAGCCTCATTACTATCAACCTCAAGGAATCCTTGATACTTAAGTATACAAGCTAAGTTTGAAGGCACTACATCGTTTATTTCATCCTTATATATTGCGTAGCTGTAGTCATGTGAGAGTGCGTATGCTAGTGTTTCTGTTAAAACAACTTGATTTGGATTTGAAAACACCTTGCTATCACTTACATGAATTCCATCAATTACAAAGATCCTTCCAACAGAATTATCACGAACATTGTTTTGAAATGCTTCATCTTCAAACTCACTAAATATATCACTTGATTTTAGCCAGTGAAAAATAGATGCTCCTATTACTTTTCTATTATCTAGTATGCTTCTAATTACTAAAAGTCTATATATTTTCTTTTCAATTAAAAGTTTAAGCTTCTTATGAACACTCGTAAAATCGCCGCCTATAAGCTTTGCAATTTCTTCTATAGTAAGGGCGTCAGGATTAGATATTATCTCAGTAGTGACTGACTTAGTAGTCATTAATTCTTTAAACTGTGGCTCTCTTTGATATAATCCTTTCGTATAGATATATCTCTGTGCAAGTGGATCTACCATCTCTGATATATCACGATTTTCATCTATATAATCTCTTATCTGAGTTGAGCTTATATTTTCATACTCAGATGATAACTTAAATTTTACAGAGTTGCTTGGTAACTTCGAAAACAACACATCAAATTTCTCGTCTAAAATCTCACTCCTATATTCCATAGGCCTCTCAAATACAACATGTGGGAAGGTCATGATAGAGCCTTCTTCAACAGGATTATTATAAGCAGACGCATTTAGAATAACGTCACTTCCAACCACAATATAGACTTCTTTTTCACTAAACACCTTAGCCAGTCTTTTTAGATCTTCTGGGTTACCAATATTTGCAATTAGATCTCTTGGGAATGTAAATATGTTTAATTCATCTGCAACAGACATCTTTATAATGTCTCGTCTTCTAATGTTTGGATGTGTTCTCTTAGACCATGAGAATTCATCTACGGCCAGATAAACTTCGTAGCCCATCGCTGCAATCTCTACAGCAATTTGCTTGTGACTAAGTGAGAAAGGATCAAATGAACCAGGGAAAAATGCTATTTTCTTACTACAATCCATCTCAATCTTGCCGTGTCTTGTATTATATAATGATATGAATTTATATATATGCTTAAGTCCTGCCGAGTTATAGAAGAAAGTAAGATCAAACATCTCATCAGTTGTAATTATAAGTGCTAAAAGCTTTTTACCTATGTACTTAAATATCTTTGCTTTATACTCAAGCGATATACTATCTGATCCGTATATATACTTACCTATTACATTAAAGGCTATTTGAGTAACACTTGGAATATAACTAACAAAACCATTAAGCAGTATGCCAAGCATCATTTCAAGCCTATCATCTACCTTTTCCTGTGACTCACCAAAGGTTTCTTTATAGCTATCATAATTTAAAATCGCCTGACCAACTGTCTTAAGGATAAGCATTCCTGTTTGTGCATTTGACTTTTTAATCTTGTATTTAAAGTCATATAGCAACTCATCTAATTCTTCTGGTTTAATGTAAGTAAGAAGTCTACCAAGATAATCTGGTATATATCTTGTAACCTGATAACTTTCCATCTCAAGCGCACGAAGTAGCTCAACTATAATATCATTACGTTGTTCAAAGGAAAGTATAGATATAATTGTAACCAGTCCTTCGCCAGCTCTTGTTCTAACCTCTTCCATAGATGAAACTTTCAATAAATTGCAAAGGTGAAGCGCTGTATAAAATGCATCTCCTTTTCTATATTTAAAGTTACTTTTAACTAGTATTTCTATCTGTATTTTTTTAACGATTTCAAGTGTTGCAGTCTTTAAATTACTAAGATAAATATCAGAAAAATCATCATTCTTTGTAATCAAATCTTTTTCGATCTCAGTATATTTATCAAATTTATTAAGCGCATATGAACACTCGAGTCTAAGGTAAGTCTCAACTTTTGATATTTGTACTAACTGCTTTCTACTAAGTAGCTCATGCCAGGCACCATTCATCTCTAAAGTTATATTTTCCATACCAAGAAACCTAATTGCAGTTTCAAGCGCAAGCAATCTAATTTCATAGCTATCAGTATCAACTTTAATATATAAGTACTCCAGTATAGTTGATAACTGCTCATCACTTAAGATTTCAAATTTTAGTGCTCTCGATGTTTTTATAAGAGCTTTTGTTAGGCTATCTTGATCTTGATCTTGATAAGTTTTATACAAATCAACTATTATGTTTATCGCATCTACCTTAACACGCGGGCTAGTAATATCCAAAATATAACCTCTTATCATATGGATTAGACTTCTATTTATCCATCTTCTATGCCTACCTATAATCTTTTGGTCTGGCCTTAAATATATATGTGTATACTTTCTAAAGAGGTCAAGTCCGGTCATATCAGGATCTAATTTATTTACTGACTCTGGAACTTCTTTTCTAAGTTCTTCATCGTAATTTGCAATTATAGATCCCATAAGATAAGCACAATCTTTCCTAATATCATCTTCTGGAGTTATAAGAGAATCATATAAGAAGTTAAGAGCAATTAACTTTTGCTTTTGAGTTAAGTATGCTGAGTATTCTTTTAAAACATTGATGTATCCACGTTTTCCAATTTGATTTTCAACATCTCTTGCATTTTCAAGAATTTTATTAAGTGAACCTTCATCACGGAGCCTGTATAACAACTTAATATTGTGTTCTATAGATGCAAATTTGCTGTGTTCTATGATGTCTTGTCCATGAAGTAGTGAGTAATACTTCTTTCTTTTCTTTTTATCAAGTGTCATGCTTACGTCATCATCTGGATCTACCTTTATACCAATAAAGCGCAAATATTTCTCAAAATCTTTAAGTTTTTTATAAACATTCCTATATCTTAGTTCTTTTGCATCATCTACATTATCAAGTTTATCAAGGATAACTTTAAAGGACTCATCAAGGCTATAAAATTTCATAGCACCTGTCTCATCTCCTTTTACCCTAAAATCACAATATATAAGTATAAGTGCTTCAAGTTGAAGATTTTCGAGTTCAAGATCCCACGTTGAATGATTTATTGCTATATTTCTTATATATACGATTTTTCTTTCCTTAAACCATTCGCCAGTATAATGGTAATGATAGTAAGCAACTCTTTTTCTCTCGTTAATCTTACATACGTATTTACCAATGTCATGACCAGCAGCTGAACCAGATACTTTTCCCAAATCTATAGGGTAGTCCAAACTCTTAAGTTGTCTTCCTATCTTAAGCGCAAGGTGATGAACACCACAGATATGATCTAGCGTAGTAAATCCCATAATATCTTGACTCAGCTTAATCATTTCGTAAACATAGTCGCTCATAAAATACTTTTTAAATTTTATATACTCCCGAGCATCTTCAAGTTCTTCTTGTTCCTCAGTAGTTATAAAGTCTATAGGGTACTTTTTTTGCCACGATTGATCATCACCATATATTTTTTCGATTCTGTTAATATAGCTATATATCTTAAGCAAAAAATTTGCATAAGGAATCATGTCATTATTTGCGTTAATTTCTTCTGTATCTGCAAATGATAAGTTAACGCTATATTTATATGTAAATGTAATCAGTTCATCATCAACATTTCTACCAATACCCTCAAATAAATTTGAAAATACTTCTGCAATAGATTTAATATCAAATGTTTTATATTCAACTAAGTTTGTAAAATCCGACTTAAATTTATCGCTATCTAAAAACATTTTTATAATATTACGATCAAAGCCATTCTGCTTTAGAAATTTAGGAAACAATAAACCTCTCTTTAGATTGAAAATGTATTGTTCTATTAAGTTCTTATCCATAAAATCACTCCCTCTTTCAATGAAGATTACTGAAACATTTTGTATTTAATACTCATAAATACATTTTAACATACATCTATTTAATAATGCGCTAACTTAAGTCTTTATAAAGGATTCTTCTACTAAACTTTTTTGTTTTTCTACCGATATTACTATTAGATATAACTTTATAACATTATATATTAG